>JADHVR010000130.1 GCA_016783885.1 Bacteroidales bacterium | reverse complement strand
GCCAACGATGTCGGTATGGTTTCAATAGAAATTCCCGGGAGCTTTTATCTAATAAACTCTGAAATTTATCCGTCAGGCACAATACAAAATTATGGAGTCTCCGATATTACTGGCAATTTTGATATTTTATGTGAAATTTTTAATGAATCAAATACCTCAGTTTATAACGAAACAGTTGTTCATACAGGCACTTTAGCTTCCGGTGCTACTGATGTAATTACTTTCGCAACCGCATGGACACCTGCTGATGCAGGAACCTATAGCTTTGTTATGTATACTGATTTGGTGGGTGATGCATATTCAGGCAATGACACATTAACAGGTGAAACCGACATAGTTTTACATTATGGAACGGGAGGTCCCGATGCCATGGGTTACAGATGGATTGATAGCGATGAAGCCGGAGGACCCGTATATGATTGGATTGAGATAAGCGGAACCGGAACTTCTGCCATCACCTATGATGTTAGTGGTTTTTACGGAGATGATAATTTCTCTGAACCTATTCCCATTGGTTTTGATTTTCCTTTTTATGGAATAAACAGGACTTATTTTCATGCTGATATTAACGGCGAATTTTTGTTATCATCAGATAACTTCTGGTATGAACCATATCCTAATGCCGGGTGGGATACTGACGGTTTCTTTTTTAATTACAGTTATCCTGTTCCTGGATTTAGTGCCGTACCTGCCTTAGTTGCGGTTTTGTGGGATAATTTACATGCAGATGAAGGAATCGGTGATATTTATTTTCAAACTTTCGGAACCGAACCGGACAGATATTGCGTCGTGGAATGGCATAACCTCAGATTTGATGCAGGTACTGTTGAAGATACAACTCTCTGTTTTGAAGCTATTTTTTATGAAAACGGTGATATGGTTTTTCAATACCAAAATTTGGAGTTAGGACAGACAGGAAGCGTTTGCCCGCATGATTTTGGGCAAAGCAGTACTGTTGCTATTCAGGCAGATAATACTGATATAGGCCTTTGTTATCTCAGGGAACTTGTTGAAGGAGGTCAATATCTTGGTATGGAACCTCCCGGAAATATGCTGACAAACGAACTTGCAATAAAATTTTATCAGGGAGAAGACCTTTCTGCACCTATTATTGTTTATGAAGATTCTCTTTGGAACACCTTTAACAATACACCGGAATTATCCGTAACGATTACGGACATGGGCGCAATTGAATCAGATACACTCTATTTTAATACCGGAAGCAGTTGGCAGGGAATTACATATTCAAGCTTTGAGGAGCCTAATATTTATCATTATCAGTTTCCTGTAATCCCTAACAGCACAACTCTGAATTATTATTTTGTGGCAACTGATAACTCTGCAAATCAAAACAGGGGGACTCTACCGGCGAATGCACCGGAAGAATATTTTACATTTAAAATTTTACCTACTGATGGTGTTGATATCCTGTTTGCTACTCCGGGAAATAAAATCGGCTACGAGGATTATCAAAATAAAGAATATCCGAAATATATAGCAGCATTGGATGCAGCAGATGCAACTTATGATATTTATAACTGGGCAGAATATGAAGAATATGATATACCCGATTCTTACAGAACAATATTTATATACAGCAATTCAACAGGATTTGGGGACGAAGAGGATACACTATCTTTGGCACTAATGGAATTTTTGGATAAAGGAACCAATGAAAATCCTAAGAATATTTTTATGGCTTCTGATGGGCTTGCCAATGCAAGACATCCATTAGGAACCTTTAATCCACAGAATAAATTTTTTCGAGCATACTTACGTGCTGGATGGGTAGTGCAAGTGAACCCTCCTATTTATGGCGGCACCGATGGAATTGGCGGGCCTAATATTACCGGTTATTCAAACGGCAGTATGATAGGCATGGGTGGTTCCCCTATTGGGGCAGTAGGTGTTGAAATACCTGTTTATTCAAATACCCCTGATGTTATCTATAACAGAACTTGCCCTGATTCGTATACAGATGTAACTAATCCGGATATCAGTTCATGGGGATCATATAAATTTGAAGACGGACCTCATTCCGGGAATGCTTATTCAAAAGGGAATGGTTGCGCAGTTTGGCTGGATAATTTAATTTATAAATCGTTCTACATGACTTTTGATATCTCTCAATTTACCAGTGATGACGATATTAACACTATGATTCAAGAGGCATTAGATTGGTTCGGTGTTAATACTTTTAAATCGGTTAACTTGGACGTTTTTCTTGAAGGTCCTTTTAACAGCACAGATACAGATATGGATACCGACCTGAATTCAGGTGGATTAATTCCATTGGCACAGCCTTTTAATACCACACCGTGGAATTACACCGGAACGGAAAGTGTAACAAGCATTCCAAATGCCAATGTTGTTGACTGGGTTCTAATCGAGTATCGCGATGCACCAAACGCCGGTTCGGCAACTCCGGGTACTATGATTGCCCGGCAAGCCGCTTTCTTGCTCAATGACGGTTCAATAGTCGGATTAGATGGCGCTTCTGATTTGCAATTCAGCTACACACCAAATAATCAATTATTCGTTGTTACATGGCACAGGAACCATCTAAGCATTATGTCAGCCAACCCATTAACAGAATCAGGTGGTGTTTATAGCTATGATTACACTACAACCGCAGGACAAGCTTATGGCACGAATGCACAAAAGTACCTTAGTAGCGGAATTTACGGGATGATTGCAGGTGATGCAGATGCTTCGGGGTTAATTGACCAGGATGATAAAACAATTTACTGGGAACCATTAGCAGGGACAAATGGTTATAATAGCAGTGATTTGAATCTGGATACAGAAGTGGACAATAAAGATAAAGATGATTTTTGGGTTCCGAACCTTGGTTTAGGTTCGCAGGTACCTGATTAAGCCCTTGTATATTCGTCAGACCACTACGCGTAAGGCATTCACTAAGACAGTAGTCAGACAAATGAGCGGAGTGAATGCGTGAAAAATGGATTACAAATCCTATTAATATCAGCTTTCGGATTAGCCATCCCTGGTTCCTGTGCATAAATCCGAAAGAGCGGTGGGTTCTTATTAAAACCTTAATTATGAAAAAATTATTAATCTGTATCTTATCGTCATTCGTTATGATTTCGGTAAAATCTCAGACAACACTCGACACAGCAGTTAATTTCTCTGTAAAAGATGTTAATGGAAACACATTGAATCTTTTTGACATTCTGGATGAAGGTAAAATTGTTGTTATTGATTTTTTTTCTGCAAATTGTGGTCCTTGCCAGTATTACGCACCTGATATGCAATCGTCTTATGAAGAATTCGGCTGTAATGATGGAAATGTGTTCGTTATGGGAATTGATAAAGGTAACACTATCCAGGATGTACTTCAGTTCGACTCAATTTATGGAATACAATATCCGAATGTAAGCGGTATGAATGGTGGCGGGAACCAGGTACATAAAACTTATAATATACAGGCAACACCAACTGTAGTTGTTATAGCTCCTGACAGACTGATACTTGTGAAGCAGATATTTCCGCCAGACTTTAATAATATTGTTGATTCCGTTTTGAATGCCGGAGGTATCCCGCAAGAATGTATTACTTCAATTCCGGAGTTTAAAAATGAAGAAATATTAACAATAAACCCAAATCCTGTTAAAGATTTTGCTTATTTAAATCTCGTTTTGGAATTTGGCAGAGAGGTTTCGTTTCAAGTTTATAACATTACAGGACAGAAAATAATTGAGTTTGAACCTGTTTACTATCCCCCCGGAAAATATTTCTTAAAGGCTGATTTATTAAAAGAACCCGAAGGCTTTTACTTTGTTCGGGTATTAGAAAACAACATGGTGATATCTACTAAAAAATTAATTCTGCTTAAATAATTTATAATAAATATTTCAGGTAATCGAGCATAAGCGGTATTTCCTTCGGATCAATACCGTATTTTAATAAGTAATGTTTATCATCCTTAAAGCTTGCGAGAAAAGATTTTAAATTGTTATCCCGGCGATTTACAGATAGTTTATAATTTTTAAGAGCCGCTTTCCTGTTTCCCAGGCACCATTCAACATGCCCGAGATTTATAAAGTCATACTTATTCGCTTCTGTTTCAATCAAATTTTCATAGTACCTTTTTGCAGTTTCAAATTTCCCTAAAACAAACGAACACCAGGCAATCGGACGAAGCACTTTTTTATTTTCATCCGCTAAAAATTCAACTTTGTAATAATAATCAAGAGCCTTTTTATATTCTTTTAGGTCGAGGTAGGAATGACCAATATATGTTTGTATATAAAGATTATCGGGTTCAAGTTTTTCAGCTTCGAGATAGTATTTAAGCGATTCTTCATAATTTTCTAAATACCTGTAACATAGTGCAAGCTTTTTTAAATTCCAAGCCCTGTTTGCTTCATATAACTCAGCCTTTTTATAATAGTTTAATGCTTCTTCATAGTTTTTTAATTTCTGATAACAATAACCTGCTTTCTCAAAAATCTCACGGCTGTTATCTCCTTTATTATTTAACATAAGATAAATCTCAAGAGCTTGTTCAAAATAATCCTTTTCAAAGAAAAACTCGGCGATATTGCGTAAAATATTATCATCTTTTATAAGTATCCTGAAAAATTCACATTTATAAAAATCAAACTTTAAATTAAAAATATCGAGAAATTCATTTTTGAGAGGATACAGTTTATAAAACCTGTACAAATCGTGAATGTACTGAGAAAATATAGATTTGATATTCGTTGACTTATTTAACAATTCATCCTCTTTTTGAAGCTCCTTGATTCCCTCCATCTCGGCATTGAACATTTCCATCATCATGCTTTTTTGCAATTCCGGCATATATTGCATGTTCAAACTAAATGAGTATTTGTCGGAATTACACATAAAAAATGAGTTAGCCAATCCATCAAGAAAAACTGATGTATTAAAATTTTCTTTCTCTTTTTCCAAAGCTTCATTTACAACATAGTTATCTGTATGAAATGGTCTGAACCAATTGATCATCTCGTTGAAGAATTCGAAATGCTTCAATTGTGCAAAAGCGCTCATAAAAACATCCGCTCCTTCCATCTGGAGTTTAGATATTTCCTGAAGTTTATCCAGCAAATCGGGAGCATCTTCGAAAACTCTTTCCCAGTCAGGGTTTTTATCCTCCGTGAAATCACTCGATAAAATATTATCAAGATCGAGTTTGTCTTTTAATATAGGCTGAAATTTAACCATTTCGGGGATAATCTCCTCCTGTAGTTTTTTTGTAATCTTTTCGGTTTCTTTCGACTTTATTAACTGTATGGCAATAAGTTCAATGTTTTTTTCAATGTCTGTATTTTGCCTTAGGGATTCAATCATTTTAAGAACGGAAGGATAAAAAGCCAATCTCTCATCATAAATATATAAGGTAAGGAATAGTCCGGTTAAAGCTCTCTGCCTGATTTGATCATTCTTATTACGTGAATAATCAATCAGCAACTCCATTTTTTTCACATCGAAACACCTGATAACACTTATGGTTAATGCACTTATGATTATTGATCTTTCGTGCCACGGAAAATTTTTCGCCTTCCAGATCGACCTGACTAATTTAACGTCTGCATCCTTGAATTTATCAGTAAGCCAAATCAGGTTAAAAATTCTTATCAGAGTTTCCTGGTGTTTGTAATATTCCTCTTTTTCATTTTTGATGGTATCTAAGCTGCTTTTCAAAATATCTGTTAATTCCTCATTAAAGGCAAGGCTGTCAATATTATCTATGGCTTCTTCCTTAATCTGCTTGTACTCATTTTCTATCTTTCTTTTCAAGCGGTAAATATACTGGTCGCTTTCATTCATAAAGGCATACTGCAAAGCAACATCAGACAATTCAAGAATGGAAACCATTAAATGATTGTATATTTTCTCTCTTTCAGGATCCTCAATGCCTTCAATGGTGTACCGTAACAAATTTTCATAGGTATCATCCAGTGATTCATATTGGGAAATAAATTCCCCTTTTCTTGATTTGATTACCAGCTCTTTTAAAATTTCTAAAGCGTCTTTTAATTTTTTGTCAAAAACACTTTTTTTAATTTTTTGATAATTACGTTCTAAATTTTTTTTATCCATATATAGAGAAATTTATTCTAAAAAGACCTGACAGGTTTAACTTACAAAGATGTTTAAAATGTATCAATCTGACAAGCATTCAATTAGAAAAACCTGCCAGGTCTCAATCACAAGATTATTGACTTTTTAAAGTTTCATAATTAACTACTTTTTCAATAACAACCGAGTCGCTTTCGATATGGTATGATTTGGCATTTCCTGTTAATCGCAGTTGATTTTTTTTAGTATATAATGTACCGGAAAATGACGAACTCGTACCGGCAAACGATACATAATAAGAATCAATTAAACTACCAAATACAGTTGAACTATAATAACCCGGCACACTAACTTTAACCATTAAATAGTTTTCACCTGTTTCCTCTATTTCAATTGTAACAGGTTGATTTTCGACAGTTGAATTGTTATTCGCATTAAAAACATCGCAACTTCCCGTGAAAACACCTGCCCATGAACCGACATTACATTCATAACAGCAATTCCAGTCGTCATTGCTATCTTCCTTTTTACATCCGGATAAAGGTAATACTATTACTAATCCCAAAATTAAAAAATAAGTAATTTTGATATTATTGAACATATTGTCGTAATTTAGCAGGTCGGTCTGTCAAAGATAATAAATATTGTGAAATAATATTTACTAACATTTCTCACTTCAAATCTACACATTTTATCTGAAATTCTTGGCCATTAAATGTCAATTTTCTAAGAATGTTTATAGCTTCATCATTTTTGTTTTCCTGAATGAGTTCACATACAATATCAATTATGTACTTAAATTTGTTAACGAAATATTGTAAAAGCCTCATTCCATAAGTTATGATTTTCCTGTTGTTTCTGTTTTTTTCAAGCACCTCATAAAACCTATGGTTTTCTTTGAATGACAGATATGTTAAAATTGAATAACGAAGAAAAACCAAGGCATCTGAAGCGATAATAGAATCCAGGTTGCTCATTTGTTCTTTTAAAGAATAGTCCTTTCCATTGTATGAATATTTGTTGGTCCCTGGCATATTCTTTAACTGGCATATGACTTCTATCCCAAGGGACCTGACCTGTTTTATAAAACAATTGAAACAAAACCAGGAGTCAAACAAAACATAATTAACATCTTTAATTTTTTTCTTTGCCTCTTTGAGCAAAGAATATGATTTTTCCAATTTATTTTTATCAAGTTCTTCCCTTTCTTTGGCTCCTGCTCTTTCAGGATGGATTTTATCGGACTTGGGTATTTTTGTATATTTCCTGGCTTTTGATTTTTTGTTAGGTCTTTTTTTGCCAACACATATTCTTTGACTAATCGGTATAAAGCGATCGGATGTATAAATACCAAGTACAAGTTTTTAAAATCCCAAAACACTCCTTCTTATTGTATGATCGTAAATATATGAAGCACATTCTATGAGCTTACCTGTTACTTCAGTAATAGTATCATCAAGTACAAAAAACTTCTCTGTCGCCGGACAGCTTTTCGACTCCATATTTTTATCAACCTGGCATGA
>JADHVR010000129.1 GCA_016783885.1 Bacteroidales bacterium | reverse complement strand
TAGGTAATCTTTCAGGTGTAAACACCGGCGACCAAGACCTTAGCGCATTGGCAACCAAAACAGCTTTGGGCGATTCTACAGCACAGGTTCGCAGCGAAATACCTGATGTAAGCGGCTTTTTAACATCTGAAACCGACCCGACATTTACGAGCAGTCAGGCAGCCAATATTGATGCAACTGACATAACCAATTTAGGTAATCTTTCAGGTGTAAACACCGGCGACCAAGACCTTAGCGCATTGGCAACCAAAACCGCTTTGGGCGATTCAACAGCACAAGTTCGCAGCGAAATACCCGATGTAAGCGGATTTTTAACTTCTGAAACTGACCCGACATTTACAAGCAGTCAGGCAGCCAATATTGATGCAACTGATATAACCAATTTGGGTAATCTTTCTGGTGTAAACACAGGCGACCAGGATTTATCAACACTAGCATTAAAATCTAATGTACTTGAATTGGACAATACTACCGCATTTACACCCGATGCAGATTATGAACCTGCCACAAAAAAATATGTTGACGATAATGCAGGCGGTGGTTCAATCACCTATTCCGTAGGCGACTTTGCCCAAGGCGGTATCGTTTTTTGGGTAGACGAAACAGGACAGCATGGGCTTGTTTGTGCTAAAGTAGACCAAAGCACAGGGGTAAGATGGTATGCTGGTACTTATGGTGTTACACGAGCAACCGGAGATGGACCATTTTCAGGCGAATTAAATACATCAATAATTATATCATCACAAGTTTCAATTGGTGATGATGGTTCTGATTATGCTGCGCAAATATGTAACGATTTACAAGTTACTGAAGGTGGTAAAACTTACGGTGACTGGTATCTTCCCTCAAAAGAAGAATTGAATTTAATGTATCAAAATAAGGCAACAATTAATACCACAGCAACGGCAAATGGAGGCAGCGGTTTTGCTAGTGCCTACTATTGGAGTTCTACCGAGACCAGTAACCACCTCGCATGGCTACAGTACTTCTTCTTTGGCGCCCAGGGCTACTGCAGTAAGCTTCTCCACCTCCAGAGTGCGTGCTGTTCGGGCTTTTTAACAATTTAACCATTTAGCTATTTAACCGCGAAGCGGTCGAATTTTTGCGAAAGGTGAGTGCAGAGTCAAGCTTGCTTGAACTCTGCCGAGCCAAGCAAAAATCACACAAGTATTTTTTTTTGAATATGGCATTATACTACGAATTACAGGTTTTTAAGGATGTTTACACGCTTGTGCAGAAAGTGTTTTTATATACACAGGATTTTCCTCGTGAGTACAAATATACTCTGGGACAAGACATGAAGCGAGATGCCATACAGCTTGTGAGGAGCATTTATAGAGCCAATAAAGCAAAGGATAAAGTTGCTTATCTGGAAACATTTTTAGATGATTTTGAGTTGCTAAAATTTGAAATTCGCCTTTGTGTGGATATGAAAATTTTAGCAATAAAAAAACAAGCCGAGCTATCGGGTTTAATGGATAGCATAGGCAAACAAATTACCGGTTGGCGTAATGCCAATCGGTAAATGCCGGAATTGTATGTGTTAAGGCATATACAAGTGAGCAAGGTTTTGTTTAAAAGCGATAAAGGGACTGCTCTTTGAGCAGTTAAAATGAGTGTTACTTGATATAGAGCAATTTGTTTTGAGCAATACTACAATAAATATGAGATGCCTTGTATTTATATGAACGCCTTTATTTTTGCGGTTGGCGGTTTTGCTAGTGCCTACTATTGGAGTTCTACCGAGAACAATAACAACAACGCATGGAAACAGAACTTCAACAATGGCAACCAGAACAACAACAATAAGAACAACACAAACAGAGTGCGTGCTGTTCGGGGTTTTAAACAAACTATATTTTAGAAAACCTGTCAGGGTCTGCAAAGGCACTGGCAGTGTTTTCTTTCTTTAAAAACTTTAAACTTCACAAACTGATTTGTGCAACTTTCATTATTCGACATATCACAACCCAAAATTGAACTTGACGAGCTATTTCAAGCTTATTTCGAATGTCGCAAAAACAAACGCAATACAGCTAATGCCATAGCTTTTGAAATTGATTATGAAAATAATTTAGTGCAGCTTTGCGAAGAAATAAACAGCGGAACATATAAAATTGGTCGTTCCATTGCTTTTATAGTGGACAAACCTGTAAAACGTGAAATTTTTGCAGCCGATTTCAGGGACAGAGTTGTGCATCATTTAATTATCGGTAAATTAAACCAACTGTTTGAAAAGCAATTTATCTATGATAGTTACAGTTGCAGAACTGGCAAAGGAACACATTTTGGCATACAGCGAATTGATAAATTTATCAGGCAATGTTCCATGAATTACACAAAAGATTGCTATTTACTAAAACTCGACTTGCAAGGCTTTTTTATGAGTATCAACAAAAGCATTCTTTTTACAAAACTCGAACAATTTATCAAGGAGAAATATAATGAAACAGACAAAGATTTGATAATAAAGCTTTGCAAGCAGGTAATATTCAACGACCCCACAAAAAACTGCATTATTAAGGGGAACAAAAGCGATTGGGATTATTTGCCTCAAACCAAAAGCCTTTTTCACAGCAAACCAAACTGCGGTTTACCCATAGGCAACCTTACCAGTCAGGTATTTGCTAACTTTTACATGGACAGCTTCGACCATTTCGTAAAACACGATTTAAAAAAACGATATTACAGCAGATATGTTGACGATTTTGTAATAATGCATGAGGACAAAGAGTATTTAAAGAAGCTTATTCCTAAATTGTCGGAATACCTGCAAACGGAATTACAAGTTACAATACACCCAAAGAAAATATACTTACAACATTACAGCAAAGGAGTAAAATTTCTTGGTACAGTAATTTTGCCCAACCGTATTTACATTGCAGACAGAACCAAAGGCAATTTTTACAATGCCATAGAAAAGCAAAACCAAATAGCCCGAGACCATAAGCCAACAAAAGAAGAGCAACAATCTTTCCAAAGCAGCATGAACTCGTATTTGGGCATAATGAAGCATTACAAAAGCTATAAACTACGAAAACATATGATTAATAAAAACCTGAGTGGCTGGTGGTGGAATTATGTATATTTATCGGGCGGAATAGCTAAATTTGAAATGAAAACAAGGATAATATGATAATAACCAACGAAACGCCAACATGCGGTATATTTTATTGCCGAGATTGTGCTGAAATCAAGGTCTGTGGCTCGCTTGAAACTTCATCACGGCTTGACAGTGACCTGCTCCGGAATCGGCAACAAAAACATACCGCTATCCGTTATGGGCAAGTATCTGATAATAAATGAAACAACGCATTATGATATCGCCTAAAAGAATTATGCCCTTCTTAATTATCAAGAATAATTAACTAAATTAGATGGAGACTTCCAACCATAAATTAAGTAGTAAATATCCCAAAAGACTATTTATTATGAATTTAATAAAATTATTATGAGACTATCAGCAAAAACTCTATTGATTCTAAGTCTAGTATTTCTAGGCTTTGCGTTTTTTTCTATAGGATTTGGAATTGCCTACACTTGGGGCAATGATAAACCATTTGGTGTCTTTAGTGCTTTAAACTTATTCTTTGTAGCAGTTGGGTTTTTATGTGTCTTTTTATTAATGAAAAAGAAAAAAGAAGAAGAGGAAAAAAATAAATAAAACCATCCCATAATAAATAGGACTCTGAGCGGCCTGCAAGGCCTAGCGATGAGTACATGTTGGACTACATTCCGGCAAATTTTGTAGGATTTTGCTTCTATGTACTTTCTGACGCTTTTAGTTTTTTGAACCTGAAATACAAGATGTTACGTGATGCAACATAAAAGACAGAACTTAGTAGAAGAACAGTAAAAGTCAAATATAAGAATTCAGCAATAAAGATCACAGATTTAATAATAGAAAAAGTATTAATGATACTGGTAACATTCTTTTGAATGGAGTAGATCTATGAAAATATTTTAAAGAGTTACAACATTGAAGCTATCCCGGAGGGATTTAGTTCAACAAGCGGTATAATTAATTGGTTTGTCACACTTTTTGCAAAATTTCTACTAAACATCTGCTTGATATAAACCCGAATACACATAAGTCAGCGGGCAAAAAATGCGCCATGGCGCTGAAGGCGCCAACACCAACTAATCATACCGCCGAACGTTCAGGCACATTCAGCTAAAGCTGATCAAAATCCCTACGTGCTTCGCACTCCCGGTCTTTTGAAAATGTGCCTGAACGCCGCGCTAAACCAAATTGCTGATGAACGCTTTATCTGTCGCCCGAAACTCGTACCTTAACGTCGCGAACACGTGCCAGAACATGGTCGCTAAACGCAATTTGATCCCGCTCTTGCGGGCTAAACTTCCGTGTAGAGCAAGCTCTCACGGAATCGCCCTCAGTGCGGAACTTCGTTTAGCGCGGCGTTGTGTTTCATGCCAAGACTCTACTCACAAATAACACATTTGGCAACCCAAACACACTATCCGACCCTTCTGTTGCCAAAAGAGTTATTTTTTTCCCAACCCACAGAATAAAATGTTATTTTTGTGATGAAAGAAATAAAACTGATGAGAGATATTCAAGATTTAGAAAATAAAGCAATAAAATTTTGGCCATCTGAGATAGCTGAAAGAGAAAAAGCTTCAAGTATAATCCCAAAACTTATTGAAACCCAAGATAAGTTTATCAGTCTTATAAACATTTCGGATGCTAATCCATTCAAATGGAAAGAAACACTTTCAAATTCGAAATCATTATCTAGTAATTTGTTTTTGAAGCATTTAATTGTTCTTTCTGATGTTGGTGGAGAGAAATTAATGCGATTTAAAAAGAAACTTCCAAGTGTTTTCAAAAGCGATATGAATTTTATCTGGGATGGAAAAAATTATACTTACAAATTCCAAACATTATCCAATAAAGCGACTTGGAATAACAAAAACTTATTCGTTGATGGTGAAGGTTTAATCAAGGCCGTAGAATTGTCACCAATCATGGAAGATGTATGTATGATACTACTTTTCGGGGGTTCTGCAATAAATGATAAAATTCCAAATGAAATTATGGAGAAATGTATTATCGGAACAATGATTGGTAAATCTGAAGAACTTGAGAATTTTGTAAGACAAAGATATATATGGGTTAGTAGGATTACTGGGGGAGCAGAAGCGAATACATTAGGGCAACTAACACAGAATTATGTAAAAGACTATCTAAAAACAAAGCTTCCTGATTGGCGAATAAATAAAGACCAATTACCAAATGTTAGCCAAAATGAAAGGACTTCTTTATCTGTTGATATTATTGCTAAATCGCCTAAAGGTAAGTTTTGTGCGGTAGAAGTTAGTTTTCAAGTGACTACAAACTCCACAATTGAAAGAAAAGCTGGTCAAGCACAAGCACGACAGGAATTATTACATTCAAAAGGCCATAAAATTGCTTATGTTATTGATGGTGCTGGAAATTTTGCACGGCAATCAGCTTTGAGAACAATTTGTCAGTATAGCGACTTTACGGTGACTTTCAAGGATAGTGAATTGGATGAATTAGTAAAATTTCTAAAAACCTTAAAGTAAAATATGGCTCATCAAAGTGATACAAGGATAAAACTACAATTAGTAAATGCTGGTGAAAGTACTTCTCAGAGTTTTACTGAAAATGATGTTTGGTTTATAAAATTGCCTTATTATATATCTGAAATTAATATTCCAAATATTGATATTATTAAAAAGAAACTTAATATTTTTGTTGAAAATTCAAATAAGAATGCAACAATTGCAGTTTTAACATCACCTGTTTTTGCAGCACATTTTTTATCAGAATTAAGCCCTTTAGGTCATTTGAAATTGTGGATAGGTGTTAAGTTGAATAAACCCTTTAAAACCCAATCTGGATTAGACCAGCATCATGCTGCACTTATCATAATTACTAGATATTCAAAAAGTCTACAGCACACAAAAACAAAAATTGGATATACTTTTTGTCCAAGCTGTGATAAAACTTCAAAAGATTATGGCGGTAAAAAACATCTATATCATGAGTATGGTACATTAATGTCAGATGTTTGGAGAGATATTGAGATTGATTATGATAAAAACATTGATTTGGTACTTGAAAGGTTACAGGATTTATTTGGTATAAAACCATATAAATTTTTAAAAATCATTGACCTTACGAAAAAATATTCCCCAATTATTTCCGATAATCCATTAGTAAATAGTGAGAATTTATACAATGATTTTGAGTATGATGGAAATAATAATTCAAATATTATAAATGGTGACTGTTTAGAAGTTTTAAAAAAAATTCCATCAAATAGCGTTGATTTTTGTTTTGCTGACCCACCTTATAATGTCAACAAAAAATATGAGAGTTGGGATGATGACAGAGATATTAGAGAATATTTTAATTGGTGTGATAAATGGATTTCGGAGTTAACCAGAATTATTAAGCCGGGGAAAACTATTGCTATTCTAAATATACCACAATGGACAGTTAGACATTTTAAGCATTTAAAAAATATACTTACATTCCAAGATTGGATTTTATGGGAAGGTTTAAGTCTTCCCGTTAGGATGATAATGCCTGCACATTATTCAATAGTGTGTTTCACAAAAGGTACAGCTGATTATATTCCTGGTTTGTTTCGTAATACTCATTCAATTGATGAATTAGATAGTTTGACAACAGTCAAAGAGTTTTATTGCAATAGAGCCAGTTGTGTTAATAAAAGAAAGAAAGATTTTGTCGATGACAAATCATCAATTACAAATCTTTGGTGGGATATTCATAGACTTAAGCATAATAGCAAACGTGTTGACCATCCGACTCAGCTTCCTCCAATGTTTATGAATCGCTTAATTTCTTTATTTACAAATGAAGGCGATATTGTATTAGACCCATTTAATGGTTCAGGCACAACATCTCTTTGCGCCGCGAAATTGAACAGAAAATATTTTGGGATAGAATTATCTGAAAAGTATTACAAATTATCCTTAGATAGACATGATGAGTTGGAGAATGGCATTGATCCATTTAGAAAACAGGATACCACTCCTAAGGCTAAAAATAGTTACGTTAAGAGATTAGAAAAACAAAAATATGAAGTTGATAAAAAGACACTTCAATTAAATGTAAAAGAGATATCTATAAAACTTGAAAGAATACCTACAAGAGAAGATGTAATTAAATATAGCCCCTACCCAATAGAATATTTTGATAACTATTTTATTAATTGGGGAGAAGTAACTGCTGCTGCAAGAACAACGGGTATGGAAAGAGTTGAAAATAAAAAAGATTACAAATTACAGCAACAATTGAGATTATTTGAAGATAAAAATATTGTCTATGAAAAAGCCGACACTAAATAAGCACATTTACAAGCCCCTTAAGGCTAACACTACAATCCAAAGCTTGTAAAAGAGCTTATTTTACAACACACGGACTGATTAAAAATGGCACGAAAACACAACACTTAAGTATCGTTTTCCGGCGGAGCCGAATATGTACTTTTTGTTGAACTAAACCGGGTTCAAAACATCGCGATATAATATATTATTGTGGAATCAATTTTTGGAGTTTTCCCCTGGCAGTTCAAATCAAGGAT
>JADHVR010000050.1 GCA_016783885.1 Bacteroidales bacterium | reverse complement strand
TGGTTTCATACCACCAATCCTGACCTGATGAAGAATTTGGGGCATTAAGATAAATATTCTGAGAGGGATTGCGATTGAAATATTCCTCGCACAGCAATGCCCAGTTATAACCATATTGATTTGATTTATCAATGCCCGACAAAGTAGCTCCAACTACTGCGGGGATCACATTTATTGCTTCCATGCCGGGAGGGCTGTTTGTACCAACATAAGATTGAATGCCAAATGTAGGATGCTCCGGATAATTGATTGTGTTGGTAACAATGGTTGTCAGGGGTAGGTATTGCCCTGTAATATCAAGGTTGAAAACCAGCGTATCATATTTTTGTGCTACATCCTGCCAGTTACGCATTTCATAAGGCAGAGGCAGTTCAGGCATCTCTTCAATGCGAGGAATTAATATCTGCTGAGCGAATTGCGGATTAAGATTAAAAAGAATATATAATGCTGCTATAAATACTTTTCTAATCATCATTATTTTTTTATTTCTCTAAAAGTAAACTTTTTTTTAAAGCAAGGCAGAACTAATTACAAATACATAGTTTTATTATAATTTTGTTTTTCTTTAACAATTTAATTACATTTGTACTATATTTTTTGGATTTTTTTAAAACTATTGTTCGTTTTTAAACTTTTAACCAATTATGAAGAAATTCTACATTTCTGCGGTATTTATGTTTTGCCTTATATTAAATCTTCCGGTATTTTCACAAACAATTTCAGGTACTGTTAAGGATGCATCCGGGCTAACGCTACCAGGAGTTTCTGTTTATATCAAGGCAACAACAATAGGAACAACAACCGACTTAGATGGAAATTACAAAATAGCCTTCAATGTGGAAGACATCACGGGAGACTCGCTAACAGTAGTGTTTTCATTTGTAGGGTATAAAACTCTGGAATTTACTTACGCTTTAGATCCTGATGCCAATATAACGAAAGATGTAATACTTCCTGAAGATATTGAAATGCTGGATGAATTTGTTGTAGTTGGGTATGGTGTTCAGAAAAAGAGCGATGTAACCGGAGCCATTTCTTCTATTAAGCCCAACGAGATCACAAATTTACCTGTAACACGTCTCGACCAGGCATTGCAAGGTAAAGCGGCAGGAGTGCAGGTTAATTCTACCACAGGTGCGCCGGGAGAGAGTGTTAAAGTACGCATTCGCGGCGTTGGAACTATAAATAATAACGATCCGCTATATATTATAGATGGTGTTCCTACCAAAGATATCACAGGAATATTGAACACCGAGGATATAGAATCCATGTCTATTCTTAAAGATGCCTCATCTGCTGCAATCTACGGTTCTCGTGCCGGAAATGGAGTTATTATAATTAAAACTAAAAAAGGAAGTTCAGGAAAAGCATCACTTAACTATAATTTCTACACAGGTATTCAAACACATGGCTATCTTACACCTATGTGTAATACTGATGAGTATATTAATATTTACAATATAGCCGCCCTGACTGACGGGAGTGAACCCATACCTGACGAAATATTGCCTCAGCTTGCCAATACAAACTGGTTAGAGGAGATATTCAGGCCTGCCTTCATGCAAAGTCATCAATTGTCAATTAGCGGAGGTAATGATAAATCAACATATCTTATTGGAGGAGGTTACCAATATCAGGAGGGAATTATTTTAAATTCAGCTTACGAACGTGTTAATTTCAGGGTCAGCCTTTCATCTAAGCTGGCAAAATGGGTCAATGTCGGAACAAATATTAATACATCATATTCCGACAGGGACATCATTGGAGGTTCAGGTGATGGATATGGAGGAAATGGCGGCAGTGTTATAAGATATGCCTTCTTCCGTACTCCTCCCATGCCCGTTTATAATAGTAACGGTGAATATTCCGACTTGCCGCAGTTTGACGGGTATGACAAGGCTAAACTCAATATGTGGTTTGGAGACGGATATAATCCGGTTGGATTAGCCAATAAGTATGACTGGACAGAAAAAATCTACAGGATGTTCGGTAACTTTTTTGCAGAATTTGATATCATTAAAGGATTACGTTTCAGGTCTGACTTTGGAATAGACCTTTCTATTATTGATAAAAAACGCTTTAATGAAAACTGGGGAACCGACTTGCGAATAAACAGCCCTAATTCCATGACAAAAGGTACCGGTATCGACTTTACTTACAACTGGACCAATACATTGAATTATAAAAAGGTGTTTAATGAAAAGCATATAACATCTTTCCTTGTCGGCACTGAAGCAATTAAAAACAGTTTTCATGAGCAGATAGGAACCGACAGAAGTTTTCCGGACCAATCAGCTAATTTCAGGTATCTTGGAAATGGTCTTTCGTTAAGCAAGGGAGCGTCGGAAAGTGAAAACGGCTGGTCATTGTTATCAGCATTTGCACGTGTCAACTACAATTACGACAATAGATATCTTGTTGAAGGTGTTATCAGGTTTGACGGTTCTTCCATGTTTGCTCAGGATAATCGGTGGGGAGCATTTTACTCGGGATCGCTTGGATGGAACATTCATAATGAAAATTTTATGAAAGGCATATCCTGGATCAATCAAATGAAACTCAGAGCCAGTATCGGACAGTCAGGAAACCAGGAAATCAAATTGTACAATTATATTTCTATTATTGGCGACAACTACAATTACCCTTTCGGAGGAAGCAATAATTATGGTTATGCGGTTACAGATCTTGGAAATAAAAACACCACCTGGGAAACAACAACTACTTACGACATTGGTATGGACCTTGAATTTCTGGATGGACGCCTGGCAATAACCACCGATTATTATTGGAGGTTTACCGATGATATGCTTATCCCGATTCCACTTCCTCCGAGTGGAGGCAGTGCCTTACCTCCGTATGTGAATGCAGGCAAAGTGCTAAACAGAGGTCTGGAAGTAGAAGTATTTTGGAGAGAAACAAAGGGAGCATTCAAATATGAGGTCGGTGGAAATGTTTCAACATTGTATAATGAAGTACTTTCGTTGAGCAATGGCAGACCTATTCCGGCAGGAAGGATTGATAACGGAGTTTTCGCAACATTAACAGAAGAAGGACAACCAATCGGTTCATTTTATTTATATGAGATGGAAGGAATTTTTCAGAATGAAGTGGATATTTTCACTCATGCATACCAGGGCAAGAATATTGAACCCGGTGATGTTAAATTCAAGGACCAGAACAACGATGGGGTGATTAATGAAAAGGACAGAATACATGTGGGAAGTCCTTTTCCAAAACTAATGTACGGACTGACAGCCAGTTTTTCATGGAAAAATTTTGATTTGGCACTGTTCTTCCAGGGAGTCTCCGGTAACAATATCTATATGCAGATAAATCAAGATATCGAAGGATTTTACAGAGCGTTTAATGTAACCAAACGGTTTTATGATAACCGCTGGACAGGCGATGGTTCCACGAATGATTATCCAAGAGCATCATGGATTGGGGCAGCTAATAATAAAAAAGCTTCAACCCGTTTCTTAGAACCGGGATCTTATTTCAGGTTTAAAAATGTTAGCCTGGGATATAATTTTAAGTTCAAAGAAACTTCTGCAATCGAGGGATTTCGAATTTATTTCAGTGTGCAAAACCTGTTTACAATAACAAAATATCCCGGTTTGGATCCTGAAATGTATGAAAGTAACAACTTGGGAGGAGAAGATGTAAAAAATGCTGACCTCGCTTCCGGTATCGACTGGGGTACTTATCCAAATCCCCGAATTTATACCATTGGGATAAACCTGAACTTATAATTTAAAATATTTTAATAAAATGAAATATAAAATTAGAATAGAAAGTTTTTTGCTTCTCATGTTCATGATCTTAATTTCAGGTTGTGAAAAGTTCCTTGAAGAAGATTTAAAAGGGCAACGATCAGATACCCAGTTTTTTAAAAGTGCTGAGGATGCTGAGCTTGCCTTAACAGGCATTTATAATACTGCGATTTTTGCTGACGCGGATAATAAGGTATGGGTTTTTGGTGATGTTGCTTCCGATGATGCTGCCAAAGGTGGTATTCCCGGCGATCAGGCAGACATTGGCTTGATTGATGATTTTAATGTAACAGCCGACAATGGTAACCTTGAAACTGTTTGGGTGATTTATTATGAGGGTATATCACGTGCAAATTTACTCATAGATAATATTGACGGTATAGATATGGATGGAACACGGAAAAATGAAATTACAGGCGAAGCAAAATTTCTAAGGGCATATTTTTATTTTTGGCTTGTAAATATTTTTGGCGATATACCGGTTCATGTAACAACGCCTTCACCGGAAGAAATGCAAAAACCTGCCACACCTGCAGAAGATATTTTCAGCAGTGTAATTGAACCGGATCTGAAAGACGCTACTTCAAAATTACCTGAAAACGCAAGTTCTGCAAATACAGGAAGAGCCACTAAAGGCGCTGCATGGTCCTTTCTGACTAAAGTGTACATTTTTCAGGAAAAATGGAGTGAAGCTGAGGATGCTGCCAGACATGTAACAGATGAAGGTATGTATTCACTGGTACATATATACCGCAATAATTTTGAAGTTGCTACAAAAAATAATCAGGAAATCGTATTTGCAATACAACACCTTGCCGGCCAGGAGCCGTGGCTTGGTAACCGCCTTAATCAATGGTTTGCCCCGAGGGTAGAAAATGGATACGGGTTTAATGTCCCTACCCAAAATTTTGTTGATGAATTTGAAATGACCACCGACAGTATTTATGACCCCCGTTTAGATTATACTGTTGGCCGTAAAGGCAAGCCCTGGTTTAACGATACGGTTCCGTTCAATCCCGAATGGTCACCAACCGGCTATATGCAGAAAAAATACCTGCAACCCCTGGATGAGGTGCCGGTTGAATTAAAAGCTGACGGTGAACTAAATTATGTTTTTATGCGTTATGCTGATGTTTTACTTATGTTAGCCGAAGCATTGAATGAGCAGGGTAATTCGGCAGAAGCTGTTGTTTACGTTAATATGGTGAGAAAAAGAGCCAGGGAATCTTATCTTTATGATGATAAATTACCGGGGTATGGAACCATTCCTGTCGGGCTGTTGCCGGATATAACTGATAGCGGACAAAATGTTGTGAGAGATGCCATAAGGCAT
This sequence comes from Bacteroidales bacterium, assembly GCA_016783885.1. Classification (GTDB taxonomy): domain Bacteria; phylum Bacteroidota; class Bacteroidia; order Bacteroidales; family JAADJA01; genus JAADJA01. The sequence goes on along the minus strand of JADHVR010000050.1, from coordinate 24,162 downwards.
GAAAGAAGAGTAGAACTGGGATTCGAGTTTCACCGTTATTTTGATATAATAAGATATGGAGAGGCTTATGCTAATAATGCATTCCAGGATAAGGTAAACTTCAATTATGAGCAATATAAGCATTTTCCGATCCCGCAAAGGGAACTTGATACAAATCATGAATTATAATAAATTATAATAATAATTAATAAATTCATTTATGTTTAACTTAAAATTTAGTACAATGAGAAAAAAAACAATTCAATTTCTAATGTTGGCGATGCTTATTCCGCTGACGATCGGCCTTATAATGAATGGCTGTAAAAAAGATGACGATGAACCGGAACCGGTTCCGGTAAACTTCACAGCACTTGATGGCTTAATTACTGATGCTCACACGATACACGATGGTGCTGTTGAAGGCGAGGATATTGGTGAGTATCAGGCGGGTTCAAAAGCAGAACTGCAGACATCCATTGATCTTGCAGAAACAGTACGTAATACATCAGGTGTTACTCAAGCTCAGGTTGATGCAGCAGTTGTAAATCTACAAGCAGCACTCACGGTTTTTGAATCGAAAAAGATCACTGAGATAGCTCCCGAAAATCTTGTTGCAGAGTGGCGTATGAATGGTGATGCAACAGATAATAGCGGGAATGGACACGATGGTGAACTGAAAGAAGGATACTCACTCAACGGTGGTGGAACTGTACAAAATACAACAGACCGTTTTGGAAATCCTGATTATGCTTACAAGTTTAGCGCAGGTGGAAATATTGAAGTGCCCAATGCCACGGCATTCAACCCACCGGATCTGACAATTGTAACATGGATCCAACTTGATGAAACATGGGCGCATAATTACTTCCTTTCAAATGACATCTGGAATTGCTGGAAGCTTCAGGTTCAGGATGCTAACAAGCCTTTCTTTACACGTAAAATTCTGAAAGATGACGGCTCAGGTGATTTTGCCTGGATTGATAAGGATAGCAATACCGGAGTACTCGAAAATGACGTATGGACTCACATAGCAGTTTCTTTCAAAAGCGGTGAAATGACATTCTATATCAACGGAGAGAATGTAATGTTCTGGGATGACTTCCCGACCGGCACACCGGTTGAACCAAATCCATTAGTCAATCTGGTCATTGGTCAGGCACTGCCAACCGGTATTTATTCTGATGTCCCAGGTGATCCGTATGAGTGGCAAGAATGGCTGGGTTATCTGAAGGGGTCTCTGGATGATCTTAAATTCTATAATATCGTTCTTACAGATGCCCAGGTACATTCTATTTATAGCTGGGAAAATGAACATGTAATAGAATAATGGTTTTTTATTGTTGAAAAAAGGCTGTCTGATTTATTATTTTTTATCGGATAGCCTTTTTTATGTTTATAAACCAAATGAGGAATAAATATAAAGTACCGGTTTTTGTTATTTTACTTTCTGTTTTTTTTGTTTCATGTAAAAGGAACAATGATAACAAGGAGTTATTATTCTGGTCATCGAACAATGCCCAGGAGATCACTTTTTCAAAGATGTTAGTTGAAAAGTGGAATAAAGAATATCCCGATAAGCCTGTTCATGTACAGCCCATACCGGAAGGGCAATCAAGTGAAGAAATTATTCTGGCTGCTGTTGTCGGAAAAACTACCCCTGATATTTATGCAAATATGTGGCAGGGGAGTGTTGAAATGTATGCCAAAGCAGGAGTTCTTGTTCCTTTTGATACGCTCGATGGATTTATGGAATTCATTAAAACACGGTGCTCAGATGAAGTGATATCAGAAATAACTTCCTCCGATGGTCATATTTACCAGGTTCCCTGGAAGGTAAACCCGATAATTACTTTGTATAATAAAGGTATGTTTGAATTAGAAGGTATCAATACAGTTCCGGTAACTTATTCACAATATTACAGTGCTGCCGAAAAAATAAAAAAGGATCGGGATAATGACGGTTATGTTGACAGGTGGATAGGTTATACTACCGTAAAAGTAATCTGGTACCAAAGATTGTTTAATTTTTATCCGTTTTACCTTGCAGCTTCTAATGGCGCTCCATTGATTAAAGATAACAAAGCTGCCTTTAACAATGATTTTGCGATTGGTGTATTTAGCTTTTTGCAAAAACTATATAAAAATAATTACTTTTCTAAACAACGAATGGCGGCTGCACAGGATCCATTTATCATGCAACGTGTTGCCACATTGTTTACAGGCCCATGGCAAATCTCCTATTTAGATAAGTTTAAACCCGAAGACCTGGAATATAGCTTTTATCCAATCCCTGTTCCTGATAATCACGAAGGCCCGGTTTACACTTACGGGGACCCAAAGAACCTGGTGATATTTAATACTTGTAAAGATCCTCAAACAGCATGGGAATTTATTAAAACCATAATCGATAAGGAAGGTGATCTGAAACTATTGGAGATCACAGGTCAGTTTCCGAGAAGGAAAAACCTTGTTGATGATCCTTATTTCAGCGATTTCCTCAAACAAGACCCCAAAATGGAAATATTTGCACAACAGGTAGAGTATATTAAGGGAGTGGATAATCATGAGTTGATAGTGGAGGTGTTTGACATCATTTCACAGGAATATGAAGCCTGTGTTATTTATGACAGAAAAACGCCGGAAAAAGCCATCCATGATGCCGCCAGGGCAGTTGATGTATTACTTGGAAATATTAGAGAAAATTGAGTGTTCAAATTAATTCGTGCAGGTAAGTTCTAAATAACCTGTTCTGTATCCGGATCAAAGAAGAGAATTTTGTTAATATCAAGAAACAAATCTACCGGCTTGCCTGTTTCAACTTTACTTTCCGGTGAAAACCTTGCAATCAGTTGTTTGTCGTCAAGAACCACATAAACCAGCATTTCACTGCCCATTTGTTCTATGGCAATAGAAGTAGTTTTAAGTTTTGCAAAGTGCCCGCTGTTCGCTTGAGGTTTACTGTAAATATCTTCCGGGCGAATACCAAGGATAATTTTTTTACCTTCAAATCCTGAGACAGCCTTGTTGCGTAATTCCGACAGGTCGATTTTAAGTCCGCTTTTTTCATGGATAAAATTCAGAGAACCGGCTCTCCTTATCTCGCCCTGAATAAAATTGACAGGAGGAGAACCGATAAATCCTGCAACAAACATATTGTCAGGATTGTTATAGAGTTCCATAGGTGTACCTGTCTGCATCACAACACCATCATTTAGCACAATAATTCGGTCGCCCAGGGTCATGGCTTCTGTCTGGTCATGTGTAACATAGATGATAGTCGCTTGTAATTTATTATGTAACTTTTGAAGTTCTACACGCATTTGTACCCGCAATTTAGCATCGAGGTTACTCAGCGGCTCATCAAAAAGAAACACTTTCGGGTTTCGAACAATAGCTCTTCCAATAGCTACTCTCTGTCGCTGCCCACCCGACATAGCTTTAGGTTTCCTGTCAAGCAACTCTTCAATTTCCAGTATTTGAGCTGCCTTTTTAACACGTTGGTCAATCTCTTTTTTGGGTACTTTTTTCAGTTTGAGTCCAAATGCCATATTCTGGTAAACAGTCATGTGTGGGTATAGAGCATAGTTTTGAAAAACCATGGCTATATTACGGTCTTTGGGCAAAAGGTCATTCACCCTGTTGCCGTCAATAAACAGATCGCCGCCGGTGATATTTTCTAACCCGGCTATCATTCTTAATACAGTACTTTTCCCGCATCCTGATGGACCTACTAAGACTGCAAACTCTTTATCTTTTATTTCAATATTGACATTTTTAACAACATTTGTTTTTCCATCGTAGCTCTTATCTATATTATTAAGTTTTACGTCAGCCATTGGTTATAGAATGTTTATTCAAAATTAATAATTTAATGTTTTAAGTTGACTTATTAACATCGCAATCTGTCAACCTATTTTAGGACAAGACCGGGTTTATTTAAGCTTTTAAGCATATCAGTAAGTAATTTATTTTACAAAGATAATTATACTATTCGAAACTGGAAATAACGATATGCTCCTAATTGTTCAAGTTTTCCAGCTTCGGCCTTTGAGGATGCAGGACATAGACCTTTTTAATCACTTTTCCTCATCGCAGTTTTATGTATGCACTTTGCGGAGTGCCCATATCCTGATGGCTATTAAATTCATTCATTCAGCCGCGTGTTGGGTCATCCAGGGCTATTCAGGGTTAGCCTGTATAGCAAGATAGCGTCTCGCAGGGTGTCCCGGGTTGATGAGACGTTTTTCAAAGCCTGCGCACTCCTTCGAGGCTCACTCCGGTCGCACCTCAAGATGACCTGACGCACAATTTAAAGTACAAAACTCAGGTCAGTCTGAGGAGCTACTGTGATAGGGATTTTGGGTGGATAAGTAGCGTCTCGAAGACAGCCCGGAGTTTATGAATGCCATCGCACTGCTTCGAGTCTTTTTGCTGCGCAAAAAGGCACTTCAGCATGACCCTGCGCTGTTATTTGTGTTATTTGTTGTACTTTTACAAATCAAATAAAGCGCATAATGGAAAAGATGGATAAACTCGCTGCACTCAGTTACCTTGCAATCAACAACCCGGTTTGCGAGAATTGTGTTCGTGGCAACATGGAGGAGATCAGGATCGCTGCCGGTCTTTACCAGTTGGTGAAAGACATTGTTTTGGGAGACAAGGAAACTTTCAAGCAGAAAGAGCTGGAAACCATGATCAGAGATGCCACGACGTTTTGATTTCCAATTGTAATTAAGGTTTTATAACCCATCTCACCGTTAGCTCCCGGCTCGGCTGGACAGCGAACGGAAACCGGGAGTTGTAATTCTTAAGGATAAAACAGTTATATGGAAGTATTAATTGAAGGAGATTGCAAGCTCTTGTTATACAGAAGGATTGCCTATCGTTCTATTGGTGATGATCCTGACACTGAACAAACAGAAAAATATTTTATTGGCACAACGATAGATAATTTTATTTTCTTTTTCAGCTAAAAGTCATAAAAGGGTATATGAGATTTTGGGTAAAATAGCCACCAAAACACAATCCCGAAGTTTCGGGATCGAGATTTAGTGGCATGAAAAACAACTTACATTTTTATATACAACCCCGTTTTTTTCTCAAGCCTGAAACCGCATTTTTTAAGAATATGCTGCGATTTAATATTCTCTTTATCAGGATCTGCGATAATACGTTTGGGATTAACATTGTTTATTACAAATTCAACAAAATTTTTTACTAACAAAATGCCGTACCCTTTTCCTAAGAAGGAAGGATTTCCGATAAAAAAGTCAATACCAATTGTCCCGGTCGGTTGTGAACTCCAGGGTCCTTTTGGGGCTTTGGAAGTATTGTAATATTGAGCAAATCCAACCGGTTTAGAATCCAATTCGGCTCGGAAATACCAAACCCAATCAGAAATCAGATTCGGGAAAATCTCATTTATCCATTCATTCGTATCAAACCATTTTGAAACATAAGGTTGTTGCAGCCAATCTTTAATTAAAGGCAAATCGGATTCCGCTAATTCTTTAAAATTGAAGTTCATATTGTTATATTATTGAATAATTATCGAATCACGCCTTACAGTAAATGCCCCGAAATATCCTAAAGCCCCATTACTTAAATTGCTATTGGGATTGGCTGGTGTAGTCATCATCATAGGCGGACCAGTATCACCTTCAGTTAGTACATTACTGAGTGTGGAATAATAATCGTAAGTTGATTTATCTAATGTCAATAATTCAACAATTGCGGTATCATTCAATTGCAGAATTGCATCATCTTCAAAATCATTATAATCATAAGAATTTCCATTGGTATATTTATCGTCATATAAGTAATAACCTTTCGCAAGTTGTCCGTTTTTATATACTTTGAACCTGCAATAATTTTCAATTCCGGCAGGGTCGGTAAAATGGATATGCAATATGTACCCTTCTGTTGCATCAGGGCCAAAAGAACCTCCCGGTTGATATTCATATGTCAGTGAATCTATCATAATAGCTTCCGGCATAGTTGAAGTAGCCGTATATTCTTTTCCTTCGGTAATCACTTTTAATGAATAAGTTCTGCCGGGAAGACCTTGTATGGTTGATGTTTGATAGAAACCTTCAGCAACTTCAGATAAAATTTCCGAATTTCCCGCATCATCAGAAATAGTAACCTCTGCACCGGCAACAGCAGGAAATGTACTCGGCTTATAATAATCACCGGTTTTGCTGATTATTACAGTATAAGGTCCCGGTTGGTCGGTTATAGTGCCATTAATAACTATTTGCGGCTCTGAATTTTTTAAATCAATATCTATCACTTTTTCGCATGAAGAAAGAGCTATTGACATTATCAGCATAAAGAATAAATATATATTTTTCATTTGTTTTACCTTTGTATAAATTAATATTTTAAATCATGAAACATTTAATTGAAATAGACGATGGAACAAAAGCAGGAGAAACACTTTTAAACCTTGCCGAAATATTATCAAAAAAGAGTAAGGGTATAGATTTATTAAGGCATGAAATAATTGAAGAAATGGAAGACCTTAAATTACTTAGAAAAATGGAAGATTCAAGAAAAACGGGACTTGCCGATACTGAAGAAGTATTGAAAAAATTGGGGTTATAATGGAAGTACAATTTTACAAAGGATTTGAACGGCAAATTGATATAATAAATCAGGAAAAACTTTTGAATCAGATTAAGAAAGCTGTTAAATCGGTACAAGAAGCAAAGACACTTCATGATATTTCTAACCTTGAAAAATTGAGAGGACACAAAACGGCTAATCGTATTAGAATAGGTTTCTATTATATTAAGAATACAATTAACTTTGCTGCCTTTGGCTACCATAAAGATATTTACAAACATTTTCCTTAATAATTCAATAAAATTCAGGTTATTATTTATAATTTTGTAAAAATCAAAATAGAATATTATGCAGACAGCAATCTTAAACAGTGATTCAAAAAAAGATTTCAATCTTTTACTTGAACTTGCAAAAAAATTAAATATAAAAGCAAAAGTGCTTACCGAAACTGAAATTGAAGAAATTGGTCTTACAAATGTGATAAAACAAGGTAGAACAGGTGAATTTGTTAATACTAAAAAATTCCTTGAAAAACTCCGCAAATGATCATAAAAATTGAATTTATTCGTTTTCTTCATCGTAAAGATATTTACAAACATTTTCCTAAAACTTAAAATTATAAGTTATCGAGGGAACGATTGTATAAAGATACCTCATCACAGCTTGTGTTTCAGCCGGATTATTTTCGTTTTTTTGAAAATTTATTGAGTACGCATTTTTTCGTGCATAAGCATTGTAAGCTGATATGTTCCAGCTCGATTCAAATCTTTTTCTTTTTTTATTTAAGAAAGTTATACTCAAATCTAAGCGGTGATAAGCAGGCATCCTGTACCCGTTTCGTTCGGTATAATAATTGGCAATGTGGTCGTCAATCAAATATTTTCCGCTCGGAAAAGTAATTGCATTGCCGGTGTTGTAAACCCATGTTGCCGAAAATATCCACCTGCCTGTCGGTTGGTAAATCCCGACAATTGAAATGTCATGAGTTCTGTCCTGCCGGGCAGGGAAAACATCTCCGTTGTTAATTTTATCAAATTTCCGTTCACTTCTCGACAATGTGTAGCTTATCCACCCGGTTAGTTTTCCGAATTTCTTTTTTATTAAAAATTCAATTCCGTAAGCCTGGCCTTCACCAAAGACAAGCTGAGTTTCAAATTTTTCGTTCATGAGTATTTCAGCCCCGTTTTTATATTCTATTTGGTTTTGTAGATATTTATAATAAACCTCTACCGAAGTTTCAAATTTATTGTCAGCGAAATTCTTAAAGTAACCCAATGCAAGCTGGTCGGAAATTTCGGGCTTTATAATGGGTGTGCTTGGCTGCCATTGGTCAATGGGTGTACCTGAAGTTGCAATAGAGAGTAAATGAATGTATTGCCTGTTCCGTGAATAAGACATCTTGCATGAACTTGTTTCGTTCAAAAGGTAATTAATTGTAAACCGGGGTTCAAATCCCCCATAGTTTTTAATTATTTCTCCGCTTGTATAAGTTGTTGTATCCGTGATTTCGCCATCAGCATCAAACGAATAAATACTTCCGGGTCCTAAAACAAAAAACATAGAATACCGTAAACCGTAAATAAATGTTAACCTCCCCGAAACATTGATTTCGTGAGAAGCATAAACAGCGTTTTCGAGAGCATATTTATCTTCAATTTTTTTAAAGTTCATATAGTTGGTTTCGGTTGCCGTTACTTCTCCGGGTTTAAATGTATGGTGATTAATCTTAAACCCGAATTTCAATGTATTATTTGTGGTTAAAAAATACTGGAAATCCTGCTTTAGGTTATAATCCCGGATAGCAGCACTTATATCAGGTACTGTTGTTGCTTCCCCAACTTTTACCTCGTAGTCATAATTGCTGTAAATCAGTGATGTGTTTAAAAACAATTTGTTATTAAAAATATGGTTCCATCTTAAAGTAAAAGTAGAATTGCCCCAGTTTGTGCCTTCACTTTTTCCAAAAAAAAGGACATCCCTTCCAAAATACCCTGAAATAAAAATACGGTCGTTAGCTCCAAAACGATAGTTTGCTTTCATATTCAAATCATAGAAATACAATTTTGCATCTTTCAGCACTTCATCTGATGAAAGATTTAAGAACAAGTCGGCATAGGTTCTTCTGCCTGAAATAATAAATGAACTTTTATCCTTAATAATCGGTCCATCAATGGTCAGGCGGGAAGCAATCAGCCCCAGTCCTCCCGAAACGCCAAATCTCTTTGAGTTTCCGTCATTCATTTTTAAATCCAATACTGAGGACAAACGCCCGCCATATTCAGCCGGGGCATTTCCTTTATAAAGTTTCACGTCTTTTATTGCATCAGAATTAAATACGCTGAAGAAACCCATTAAATGTCCGGCATTATAAACAGGCGCTTCATCAAGCAAAATCAGATTCTGGTCGGTTCCGCCTCCCCTCACATAATAACCGCTGTTGCCCTCTCCCGAAGAACTGACTCCCGGCATAAGCTGAATTATCTTTAAAATATCCTGTTCTCCGAAAATTACAGGAATTGATTTAATTTCTTTAACATTAAGTTTTACAATGCCCATTTCCGTTGATTTGATGTTTTCATCAACAGCTTCGGCAGAGACAATTACTTCTTCAAGAGATGTAGATGATGGCGATAGTTCAATATCTTGCTTAATGTTTTCAACAAGATTAATTTTTGTTGATTGAGTTTCATAACCAATAAAACGATATTCAATGATATATTTGCCTCTCGGTATTGTGATAGAATAAAAACCATATACATTTGTAATGCCGCCGGTTTTAAGTTCTTTAACAAAGATTGACGCCCCGATTAATTCTTCCCCTGTTGTTGCATCTTTAATATGCCCGCTAAGAGTATGTTTATCCTGTGCAGTTATTATTCCTGAAATTATTACAGCAACAAATAAGAATAATACTTTTTTCATTATTAATAAATATCCTTAAGGAATTTTAGTTTTTGACTTCAACCGTTTCATTTTGTCAGAAATTTTCTCATATTGTTCGTCATCAAGTATTGGTTTTAATTCCAAATGAAAAGAATCAACAATACTGTAAAGTTCTTCGAAGTGCTCTTTTGTTAAGCTGACTACTTTACCGGCATATTTGTAAGTGATGGGTTCTACAGCCTTTAACTGCCTATCATCAGGGTCAATATTCTGAAGCATCTTGCTTTGAATAAATTCCTGTGTAAACTTTTCCGGAAGATGTTTCAATTTATAGTGAATAACTATACCGCTTACTAACAGTCCAAGAATGAAACCTGTTAACAAGAGTCCAATGCTGATTAATACAATTTTCTTTTTCATTTGTTCATATTTTTGCCGTGAATACACGAATGAATTTTTTGACACGAATTACACAAATTTCCACTAATTTTTTTTATCCATATAATCATTCCCTTGCCTGCCTGTCGGCAGACAGGTGTGTTAAAATCAATCATAGCCTGCCCCGATTTTCTCGGGGGATGTTTCATATAATGTATATTATTCCTGCATTAGTGGCATTTTATTGTTTTAAAAACCTGGTAAATAAAATAAGTAAAATCAAAACTTTCATTAAAAAGGTTAATGGACAGGCTACCTTCTGATAGGTAAAAACCAGCAAGTAACATCAGAAAAATGGCAAAACCGGAAAACGATACTCTCTTAAAAGTTAATAAAAACAGATTGGCAAAATCTATATATTCCTTTTGTATCTTCTTTAGTTGAATTATTTTATTCATTACCTTTTCAGCGAAAAAAGGAAATAGTTTATACTCCTGCTCTTTTATTAGATTTCTAATTTTTAGAAGATATTTTTTCTCCTTTTGTAGTTCCTGTGAAGCAATTAGTGCGATATCTAACTTTTGCTTTTCCTTTTCAGGCAACTCATCGTCCATAGATTTAATTAATAGTCTGTATATTTTTTTATCCATAATTATTCCTCCAAAAATGTTTCTAATTTTACTCTTAGTTTTTCCTGTGCTCTTGAAAGCCGTGTAAGTACAGAGCTTTTTTTAATTTCGAGAATTTCGGTAACTTCTTTTGTTGAATACCCGTCAATTAATTTTAAAACGATTACACTTCTGTATTTTGGTTCCAATAATTGCACTGCTTTATTTACAATTTCTTTTAGATCATTTTTTTCTAAATGTTGAGATAAATTCGTATCAGGTATTTGTAAAATATTATCATCATCATTTTTAGAAAACAAAAAGTTCTTTTTTTTTCTTTTTTTTATCTCGTTTAATGAAAGATTGATTGCTATCCGGGTAATGTATGTTCCAACACCTGACTGGCATTTAAAATTATGTAGCGACTGATAGAATCGGATAAATGTTTCCTGACTTATATCGTCAACTTCCCGGCATTTACCCAGCATACCGGTAACGGTTTTTACAACTTGTTTTTCGTACCGCAAAATCAAGGCAGTAAGAGCAGGCATTTCACCTTCCTTAACAAGTTTTATTAGCTCAATATCATTAATGCCCGGGTACTCCTTCACAAAATGTTTTTATATTTGTTTGACAATACAAAATATGAATTTGTCTCAAAAGATATTAAATAAAAACTGCAATAAAAATTATTATTTTCGTCAATAATAATAAAATTTAAAATGGTAGAAGAACATGTTTGCCCGATATGGGTAGGATATTTATTAGCAAGTCCATTAAGAAAAATGGCTCAAAACCCTGATAAAATACTTAGTAAACAAGTAAAGCCCGGGATGAAGGTTATTGATATTGGCTGTGCAATGGGATTTTTCAGTTTGCCACTTGCCAGAATTGTAGGAACCGACGGAAGTGTTGTTTGCATTGACCTTCAGGAAAAAATGATAAAAACGCTTAAGAAGAAAGCTGATAGAGCAAAACTTGCCGATATAATTGAAACCCGGATGTGCACTTCAGATTCGTTACTGATAAATGACCTTGCCGGACAAATTGATTTTGCCCTGGCTTTTGCTGTTATTCATGAAGTGCAAAACAAGGAAAATCTTTTTTCGGAGATTTACAGGGTTTTACAACAAGGTGGCAAATTATTAATTGCCGAACCAAAAGGACATGTTTCAAAAGAAAATTTCGGAAGGTTAATTGAAACTGCTCAAAATGTTGGTTTTAAAATTATTGAACATTCGATTATAAAGCGAAGTCATGCAGTGTTATTAAAAAAAAATAATCCAAATATTTTAAAATCATAAAATTCCCATACCTTTGTGTTACTTTTATAAAATTGATAACACTACAAAGGTGAAATATTTTGGAATATATTACATTTTTATAATTTCTATTCTGTTTTCATGTTCGGGCAATACCGGTTCTGAAAATTCAGGTACGATTGAAATTACGGATATGATTGGACGCAAGGTAGAAATACCTGCGAAAGTTAAAAAGATATTGGCAATACGTTCCGGTGCTTTGCGATATGTGGTTTATCTTGATGCTTCCGATTTGGTTGCAGGTGTTGAAGAATATGAAAAAAAACGTTCTACGCCATATCTAATGGCTCACCCCGAATTGAGGAAGCTCCCGTCAATAGGCACGGGTAACTATGCCGAGCCTGAACTTATTACCGCTATTAATCCCGATTTAATTTTCTGTACTTATGCAAGTGCCGGCGAAGCAGAACAACTTCAGCAAAAAACAGGTATCCCCGTTCTTGCTGTTGAATACGGCGATTTTAATGAAAACATAAATGTAATGTTTTCGGCACTAAAATTTATGGGTAAAATCCTTGATAAAGAAAAAAGAGCCGATTCGCTGATAAATTTTATCAATAATTGTATTTCAGACCTTAACAACAGAACAAAAGATATTCCTCAAACAAAAAAAACCGGTATTTATATATGTGGTATTGCTTATAGCGGTTCTCACGGAATAACTTCTACCATGTCGCCATACACTCCTTTTGAATTTGTAAATGCAAATAATGTTGCTTCTGTTTTGGACAAAAGAGCTATTTCAGCGGTTAAAGGCACATTCATCGACAAAGAACAATTAATTATCTGGAACCCGGAAAAAATATTTATTGATGCTACCGGATTAAAAAATATTAGAAACGAAATAAGTAAGGATAAAACAGTAGTAAATTCGGTTGACGCTTTTAAAAATGGTGAAATATATTCACTTCTGCCTTACAACTGGTACACTATCAATTTCGGAACTATTTTATGTAATGCTTATTATGCTGGTAAAATATTATATCCCGATAAATTCTCGGATATTGATATTAAAGAAAAGTCAAACGAGATTTATAAGCATTTTGTAGGAAAAGGGGTTTATGACGATATGATTGAAAAGTATGGAGAGTATAGGAAAATAAAGATAAAAGTAAAAAGTGAAGCGCAGTAAACCCGTATGGGTAAAAAGTAAAAAATTTTATTGTTCAATTGTTTCCCGAAATTTCGGGATGAATGACTGTTGAATGACCATGAATGACAACAGAATGACTATTAAATGACGACTGAAACAACATATCAAAAATACCAGGCTTATGTAAAAAGGAAAATAGTATTCATAATTATCATCACTTTTCTTTTGTTATTTTTTATGGTAACCGGATTAGTTTTCGGTTCGGTAAAAATATCTTTATCCGATATTATTTCAGCAATAACAGGAAATGGGGAACAAACCCATATTCAGATAATTACTAATATACGATTGCCACGGGTTTTATCGGCAATATTAGCCGGTGCAGCGCTTTCGGTTGCAGGAGCTGCTATGCAAAGTATTTTAAGAAATCCGCTTGGCTCACCTTTTACATTGGGAATTTCTAATGCCGCAGCTTTCGGGGCTGCTTTTGCAATTATAATTCTCGGTGCCGGTGATACACACAGCAATGTTGCCGATTCTGTGATATTAAATAATCCTTATCTCGTTACGGTTTCGGCTTTTGCCTGGAGCCTTGTAAGTACCGGCATAATTTTATTTATGGCAAAATATAAAGGCGCAACCCCCGAAGTGATGATCCTTACGGGAATTGTTGCCGGTTCATTATTTATGGCAGGTACAACTTCATTACAATTTTTTGCCGATGATGTTGAGTTATCATCAATAGTTTTCTGGACATTTGGCGACCTGGGGCGTGCAAGCTGGAGAGACTTCTGGTTTTTATTAATAGTGGTGGTTCCTTCAACAATTTATTTTATTAAAAACCGGTGGAATTATAATACTCTCAATGCTGGTGATGAAACCGCCAAAAGCCTGGGCGTTAATGTTGAAAAAGTCAGGACAAGGGGCATGATCATAGCTTCGCTTTCTACTGCTTTTGCAGTTTCGTTCTTCGGGATAATTGCTTTTGTGGGGTTAGTAGTACCTCATATAGTAAGGCGTTTTATTGGCGGAGACGAAAGATTTCTGATACCTGCAAGTGTTTTATTCGGTGGGATGTTCCTGCTGTTTTCCGATACGATAGCCCGTACAATTATTTCACCAATAGTATTGCCGGTAGGGATACTGACCTCTTTTCTCGGGGCGCCCTTGTTTATTTATCTATTGCTTAAAGGAATGAAAAGGAGATAACAATGAAAATATTTATTAATAATCTGAATTTTAGCTATAACGGTTCATTTTCTCTTAAAGATATTAATGAACATATCGGGGCAGGTGAATTTACTGCTTTTGTCGGGCCTAACGGTTCGGGAAAAAGCACACTGCTGAAATGTATTGACAGGATTTTAATACCCGATAACGGCGAAATTTTATTTAACGACCAAGACATATCAAACTATAGCAGAGAAAAAGTTGCGAAAATAATAGCTTACGTACCGCAAAACGAAGGTAATATTTATCCCGTAACGGTTTTTGATGCAGTCTTGCTTGGCAGAAAGCCTTATGTGAATTGGGCTCCCTCAAAAAACGATTTTGATAAAACAGCGGAAGTAATTGAAAAATTAGACCTTGAAGATATTGCCCTGAAGGAAATTTATAAATTAAGTGGCGGGCAACGACAAAGAGTTTATATAGCGAGAGCTTTGGCACAAGAACCAAAAGTTTTACTCTTAGATGAACCCACTGCTAATTTAGACCTTCGCCATCAGCTTGAAGTTCTTGAGATTTTAAAATTATTAAGTGAAAAAGGAATAACAATAATAATCGCCATTCACGACCTTAATATGGCTGTTAAATTTTGCTCAAAATTTATTATGCTTAACGAGGGTGAAATATTTGCTACCGGTGGAAAAGAAATAATTACATCAGGAAATATAAAAAAACTTTACAGAGTAAAAGTGAAAATAATTAATGAAGACGGTGAAATAATCATAATTCCATTGAGTAATAACGATAAGCCAATGAAATTGGCTTTAGCATAATTTTTTCTATCAGGAATGTATCTTTGTAAGTAAAGACTGTAAGACTTGTATGTTTAAAGATAAATATGAGAGTTTTTTCACGGAACAAGATAATCCATTGAAATTTTTTTAAACGCAGAGACGCAAAGGCGCAGAGAGAATAAATGGCAACGGAATTACTATAAAATAAATATGTAAAAATTATGAATCAAAACAAAACAGCTTTAATAACAGGTGCTTCCGGCGGAATAGGTTATGAATTTGCAAAGTTGCTGGCAAAGGATAATTATAACTTAGTGCTTGTTGCAAGAAGTGAAGAAAAACTTCAACAGTTGAAAATGGATTTGCAAACCGGATTTAAAATTTCAGCAAAAGTAATAACAAAGGACTTATCAAAGATGGGTGCAGTTGATGAAATCTATAATGAGCTTGAAAAGGAAAAAATTGCAATTGACATTTTGATAAATAATGCCGGCTTCGGAAACTTCGGAAAATTTGCCGAAACAACCTGGCAAAAAGAAGCGGAAATGATACAGTTGAATATTTTGGCTCTTACTCATTTAACAAAGCTTATTTTGAAAGGTATGGTTGAGCGAAAGAACGGGAAAATTTTAAATCTTGCTTCAACTGGTTCTTTTCAGCCATGTCCGTTAATGGCAGTTTATGGTGCTACAAAAGCTTATGTGTTATCTTTCTCGGAAGCTATTGCAAACGAGTTGAAAGGAACGGGAGTTACAGTTACTGCATTATGCCCGGGTCCGACAGAAACTAACTTTTTTAAAGCTGCTGGAAACGAAGATTCAAAATTGGTGAAAGGTAAAAAAATACCAACATCAGAAGAAGTTGCAAAATACGGTTACGATGCAATGAAAAAATCCAAAACTGTTGTAATTCACGGATTAAAAAATAAAGTGCTTGCTTCTTCCGTGAGATTTGCTCCGAGAAATTTGGCAACAAAAATCAGTCGTAAAGTGATTGATGAGAATTAAATGGTTGAATGATAAAATACTCTGCATCTCAGCGTTCAATTTAACTTTTTTAAACGCAGAGATGCAAAGGCGCAGAGAGAACAAAAGAATACATAATTGAAGCATTAAAAATCGCAGGCGAAACACGTTTTACTCCAATCATTTTAACAACCCTGACAACAATCGGTGGATTATTACCATTAACCTTACGTGGCGGAACAATGTGGGCACCAATGGGCTGGACAATTATTGGGGGGTTGCTGGTTTCAACAATGCTTACGTTGATTATTGTGCCGGTATTATATAGAATTTTTTCAGGTAAAATTATTTTGGAAAAAGAATAATGAATAAATTTGCCAAAAACAGCACCATGTTTGGTGAATAAATAAATAGAACAAAATAATTCAGCCTGTTTTAACGGGATTATTACAAATCTTAAAACAAATGTATTATGAGTACAAAGAAAAATGAATTTAAAGTAAAAGGTGAAGAATTATTAAAAAAAATCAAGGAATTAATCCATGAAGGTAATGTCAGGAAGATAATTATTAAAAATGAAGAAGGAAAAACCTATCTTGAAATACCGGTTACCGTTGGAGTAGTTGGGGCAATAATTGCTCCTATTTTGGCTGCTGTAGGTGCAATTGCCGCACTTGCTGCTAGTTTTACAATTGAAGTTGTTAGAAAAGAGGATAAGTAATTCTGAAGTATATAATCTCTTATCTTTGCCTCTTTAATTTCCAAATATAGAAAATGATTCTAAGCACAATTGACTGGATAATTGTTGGTGTTTTTTTTGTGATTGTTCTTTTTATCGGCTGGATAGCCTCTAAAACTGCCGGCAAAGATACTTCTCAGTTTTTTCTTGGCGGCAGAGGAATGCCATGGTGGTTGCTCGGAATCTCGATGGTTGCCTGTACTTTCTCAGCCGATACTCCAAATCTTGTAACAGGTATGGTACGTGAGTCGGGAGTAGCAAAGAACTGGGCATGGTGGGCTTTCCTTATTACCGGTATGGTTACGGTGTTTGTCTATGCCAAACTGTGGCGCAGGACTAACGCACTGACCGACCTTGAATATTACGAAAAAAGATATAGCGGAAAAGCTGCGTCTTTCCTACGCGGCTTCCGGTCCATTTATCTCGGTATTTTTTTTAATATGCTGATAATGGGTACGGTTACACTGGCAGCCATCAAGATCGGCGGAGTGCTGTTAGGGATAGAACCCTGGGTTGTGGTTATAGGAGCTTCTGTTGTAGTTGTGCTTTATGCCGGTTTGGGAGGCCTGAAAGGTGTGATATGGGCTGATTTTTTCCAGTATTCTGTTGCCATGTTCGGGGCTGTGCTTGCAGCAGTAGTTGCTGTGCGTCAGCCGGAAGTGGGCGGACTTAAAGGGCTGCTTTCAAACCCTGCCCTCCAGGATAAACTTTCGTTTTTTCCTGATCTTTCCGACCCTTCTGTTTATATTCCTTTACTTATCATTCCCGTTGCAGTGCAGTGGTGGAATGTATGGTATCCCGGCGCTGAACCCGGAGGCGGAGGATACATTGCTCAAAGAATGTTATCGGCAAAAAATGAAAAAAATGCAATTGGAGCAACCTTACTTTTTAATTTTGCGCATTATGCACTTCGTCCATGGCCCTGGATAATTGTTGCACTGGCTTCACTAATTATATATCCCGACCTGGCATCCATTAAGGCTCATTTCCCTGATATCTCGGATACCTACCTGAAGGACGATATTGCTTATCCTGTTATGATGTCGAAATTAGGACCCGGCTGGCTCGGTCTGGTTGTGGCTTCATTAATTGCAGCATATATGTCAACCATAGGCACTCATTTGAACTGGGGTTCGTCTTATGTGGTAAATGATTTTTATAAACGTTTTATAAAACCGGCTGCATCTGAAAAAGAACTCGTTGCAATGGGAAGAATTACAACAGTTGTTTTAATGGTTATGGCTGGATTACTTTCGCTTTTATTCCTGCAGGATGCAACACAGGCTTTTGATATAATTCTCCTGACCGGTGCAGGTTCCGGACTGATTTATTTACTAAGATGGTTCTGGTGGAGGATTAATGCCTGGACAGAGGTAGTTGCTATGTTTGTGGCTACTGTTACCGCTCTGATTTTGATCTTCGGAGTTGATAATTTGGGACTTGCAGAAAGTGTAAGCAGTATATATCCTTTGCCTGAGAATTACCATTTAATTGGTGAAAAAGCATTGGCAGGAACGGTTTTCCCGGTTAAGTTGATAATTGCAATAGTTATTACAACTATATCCTGGATACTTGCTACTTATCTGACAAAACCTGAATCCAAAGAAACATTACGGAGTTTTTACAGGCTGACCCGTCCGGGAGGCCCCGGATGGAAAAAGGTTATTTTAGAAGCAAGAGCCGATGGTGATTTTATTGATGAACAGGATGCAGGAAAGAAATGGGAGATGCCTGTTCAGATATTATGTGTATTTATTGGGATTATTGTTATTTACACTTCTTTGTTTTCGATTGGAAGTTTTGTTTATGGAGAAATGTTAAGAGGAATTATATTATTGCTTGTTGCAATTGCCGGAACGATATTTTTGTTTAAGTCGTTTGGAAAACTTAGAGCAGATTAGAGCAAATATTACTTCAAGCGTGGACGAAGCAGAGTATAATAAATGTATTAATCTCATTCATTTATAATTTTAGTCATTTTAGTTCTCCTGAAGTTTCGGGATTAGTCATTTTAAGTATTATAATATGAAACCAACACTTTTAATTTTAGCTGCCGGTATAGGCAGTCGTTATGGTGGCTTGAAGCAGGTTGACCCTGTTGGACCTAACGGCGAAGCCATTATTGATTATTCTATTTATGATGCTATCCGTGCAGGATTTGGAAAGGTGGTGTTTGTGATAAGGGAAAGCTTTGCCGAAGAATTTAGTAACAGTTTTTCGAAAAAGCTGGAAGGAAAGATAGAAACCGCTTATGTTTTCCAGGAACTGAATAATGTACCTGATGGTATCGAATATACATCTGAAAGAAAGAAACCATGGGGAACAGGTCATGCGGTGCTGGTTGCAAAGAATGTGATCAACGAGCCGTTTGTAGTGATTAATGCCGATGATTTTTATGGTCATTCGGCATATAAAAAAATCGGGGATTATTTAGATTCGGTTACAGATTCAGAAATACCTGATTATTGTATGGTAGGCTATGGTTTACAACATACGCTTTCTGAGCACGGATACGTTTCGAGAGGAGTTTGCGAAACTGATAAAAACAATTATCTGAAAACCGTAATTGAAAGAACGCATATCGAAAAAGTTGATGGAAATATCTTAACTGAATTAGATGATGGTTCAAAAATGGAGATGACAGGTAAAGAAGTGGTTTCGATGAATATCTGGGGATTTACTCCGTCTTACTTTGATTTTCTTGAAAAGTATTTTGAAGCGTTTATACGTAAAAATGCCGGTAATTCCAAAGCCGAGTTCTATATTCCTTTTGTTGTAAATGAACTGATAAAAACCAGTAAGGCAAAGCTTAAAGTCCTCGAATCGAAAGACCGCTGGTTTGGCGTAACCTATAAGGAAGATAAAAAACTTGCCGTTCGGAATATTGCCGGATTAATTAAAAAAGGAGTTTATCCTGAAAAACTATGGGATTAAACAAGATTTTATGAATTACAATCTGCTTTCCATTTTAAGGAAATTTAATATTGAAGGAAATATACAAAGTGCCAAACCCTTTGGCTCCGGGCACATTAATGATTCCTTTAAAGTTGAAGCCGGTGAAAAAAAATATTTACTTCAACGTATCAACCACAAGGTCTTTAAAGATATCGAGGGATTAACTTACAATATTGTAAATGTAACCGACCATATTCGTAATAAGATAAACTCTTTTCAAAATGATGATCCCTTAAGAAAAACACTTAGACTAATAAAATCCCTTAATGGAAAATATTTCGTAACCGATGATGACGGGAATTTCTGGCGATTGTTTGATTTTATTGAAGAAGGCAGAAGTTATGACCTGGTCGAAAATTCAGGGATTGCTTATGAAGGAGGAAAGGCTTATGGAAGATTTATAAATTTGCTTTCTGACTTCCCTGCAAAAATACTTGTTGAAACCATCCCTGATTTTCATAATATTGAATTTCGTTTGAATAATTTTTGGAAGGCCATTAAATTGGATCAAACAAACAGGGTTAAAAATGTTGCCGATGAAATAAAATTTATAAAAGAACGGGCTAACGAAATGAAACTCGTTCTGAAATTAGGTAAAGAAGGAAAAATTCCTTTACGTGTAACACATAATGACACCAAAATAAATAATGTCCTTTTTAATAAAGATGGTAAAGCAATATGCGTGATTGACTTAGATACCGTTATGCCCGGATATGTTCATTACGACTTTGGCGATTCGATAAGAACTTTTGCTAATACCGCTGATGAAGATGAGTCTGACCTGTCAAAGGTCAACATTAATCTTGATTATTTTACTGCTTTTGCTAAAGGTTTTTTAAAAGAAACAAAATTAAATCTAAATACTACCGAAATTGAAACTCTTGCCTTTTCTGCTAAATTAATGACTTTTATCATTGGTTTACGTTTCCTGACGGATTATATTTATGGAGACAAATATTATAAAATTAAATACCCGGGACACAATCTGCAACGGGCAAGAGTCCAGTTTAAACTGCTCGAAAGTTTGGAGGAGAAATATATCGAAATGCAGAGAATTATTCTTCAAATATAAAAGACTAACAGGCTGGAAAAAATCTGTTAGGTCTAAGTCGCAAACGCCAGAATTGATTTTTTTATCAAGCCTATCGCCTCTCTCAATTCTTCTTCTGTAATAACCAAAGGAGGAGCAAAACGGATGATATGACCGTGTGTTGGTTTTGCCAGAACGCCGTTTTCAGCCATTTCCAGGCAAACGTCCCAGGCTTCCTTGCCATTGGTTGGCTTAATAACAATTGCGTTCAGTAATCCTTTACCTCTTACAAGTTCAATCATAGGAGAATTAATATTTCGCATTTCTTCCCTGAAAACCTTTCCAAGATATTCGGATTTTTCAGCAAGGTTTTCTTCTTTAACTACTTCGAGCGCAGCGATACCAACCTTTGCAGCAACCGGATTGCCGCCAAATGTAGAACCATGCTGCCCCGGCTTGATAGTAAGCATTATATCATCATCGGCAAGAACGGCAGAAACCGGATAAACACCTCCTGAAAGAGCTTTACCCAGGATGAGGATGTCCGGTCTGACATTTTCATGATCGCAGGCAAGAAGCTTACCTGTCCGTGCAATACCTGTCTGCACTTCATCAGCAATGAACAGGACGTTTTTAGCTTTACACATTTCATAAGCCTTTGTTAGATAGCCTTCATCAGGAACGAAAACTCCGGCTTCACCCTGAATTGGTTCTACCAGAAAACCTGCAACATTTGGGTCATCCAATTCTTTTTCAAGTGCATCCGTATCATTATAAGGTATCGTAATAAATCCCGGAGTATATGGTCCGAAACCATTACGAGCATCAGGATCTGTTGATATGGATATCACCGTAATAGTTCTTCCGTGGAAGTTGTTTTCACAAACAATGATCTTAGCTTCATTTTCGGGAACGCCTTTCTTTTCGTAAGCCCATTTGCGGCAAATTTTAAGTGCTGTTTCAACGCCCTCGGCGCCGGTATTCATTGGCAACACTTTATCGTATCCGAAATATTCGGTAATATATTTTTCATAAACGCCTAAAGCATCGTTATAGAAGGCACGAGAGGTAAGCGTAAGTGTTTGAGACTGGTCAACCATAGCCTGGACGATCTTCGGATGGCAATGACCTTGATTTACCGCCGAATAGGCAGATAAAAAATCAAAATACTTTTTTCCCTCCATATCCCACACATAAGGACCTTCGCCTCTTGAGAGAACTACCGGTAACGGATGGTAATTATGTGCGCCATATTTTTCTTCTAATTTCATCAAATCCTGTGATGTTATTGTCTCTATCATATTTTTAATTATTTTAAAAGGTTTTATACTATTTTCCGAATGGCAAAAATATAATTATTAACTCTCTTGCAAAAAAATACATAAAAAAATTTTCATAATAATTGCAATCGAAAAGAATATTTATACATTTGCACCGGTTTAAACTAAAAAAAATTAGAATTATGGCTTACGTAATAAATGACGATTGTACTGCTTGTGGTACATGTATCGATGAATGTCCGGTAGAAGCAATTTCAGAAGGTGATATTTATGTAATTGACCCTGATATTTGTACAGATTGCGGATCGTGTGCAGATGTTTGTCCGGTTGAGGCTATTCATCCGGAAGAATAATAATTCATGAACGGAAATAAAGAAAAGTCCCGCAAGGGACTTTTTTATTTTATCCGGGTATTCTCCATGAAAATCCAAGGTTGATAAAATATTTATTAACATTATCAGAGATTCCTGTGCCTGCCGATAAATCCAATTGAAAATTATTTCTTATCAGATATGTCAGCCCGCCGTCAATTATATGATTTGGCAAATTACCATGATCAAAATTACCATAGCATTCAATAAAAGCTGCAAGTTTTGTGGTAATATTATAACTTAACGCCACACTATAAATAAAAAATCCGTCTGGTGTTTCTCCATTATAAGCAAAACCTAAATTATAGCCAAACAGGAATTTATTACTCAACGTATGTGATGCCACTATTTTGGCTACAGGATAACTAAATGTCGGTTTTAATCTTTCTTCACCGATTTGTCGTAAGGTCATATCAGCCAGAAATGCCATTTCGGGTCTTAATCCTTTTTCTTTAATTACAAAAATTTTAATCCCGACCGTAACAGACCCCATACCTGCGAAAGTGGAATCAAGGCTGGATTCCTTTATATAAACATTTCTGCTTTGATAAGAACCAGCAAGTCTTAATTCAAGGCTTTCAAATAAACCGTATCTTAAAACAGTTGGTCCAACGATAATGTTTTCAATATTGAACTCATCATCTGATTTTGTTTCATAAATAAAACCGGTTTCAATCTGTAACGATCCTGTAGGGACTATTGTTGGATATACCGTTTGCTTCGGACGGTCGGTTATAAGTTTGGGGATTGTATCGGTTTGTGCTATCAGATGAACTGTTGAAGTAATAAAGACTACAAGTGTCAGAAACAATATTTTTCTATTCATATTAAAGCAAATAAATAATAAAAAAGGTAAAATTAACAAAAATAAATTAATGATTATTATTCGAATACTCTCCTGCTTTTTTTTAATTTTGAATTTCTTTTACAATCAATACTTATGTGTAACGAAGTTAAAATCCAAAAGGCTGCCGAAATCCTTCGAAAGTCGAAATACACAATTGCTTTCACGGGCGCCGGAATATCAGTTGAGAGTGGGATACCTCCATTCAGGGGCGATGATGGTATCTGGAGTAAATATGACCCTAAAACGCTTGAGTTAGGTTTTTTCTATGAAAACCCATTAGAATCGTGGGAAGTTATCACGCAGTTGTTTTATGATTATTTCGGGAAAGCGCAATCCAACAAAGCACATATTGTTCTCGCAGAAATGGAAAAACGAGGAATGCTCAAATGTGTAATCACACAAAATATAGATAATTTACACCAACAAGCCGGAAGTAAGGTAGTACATGAGTTTCATGGTAATTCTCAGAAGCTTGTTTGCACGGGTTGCCATTCATATTTTGTGCCCGAAGATATGGATTTTGATAACTTGCCGCCACATTGCAGTAAGTGCGGCGGACTCTTAAAACCCGATTTTATCTTTTTCGGTGAGAGTATTCCTGTGGATGCTTTTGAAAATTCAGTTGAAGCTGCCGGCAAAGCTAATGCAGTGATTCTAATAGGCTCAACAGGCGAGGTTATGCCTGCCGCTCAAGTTCCATATATTGCCAAGCAGAACGGAGCGACTATCATTGAAGTCAATCCTGAGAAATCAAATTTTACCCGGTCAATCACTGATGTTTTCCTTGAAGGTAAAGCTGCGGAGGTTATGGAAAAGCTTAATGATGCATTGTTTGGGAAAAAATAGTTTAGTAATAATTTGAAACTTTTAAGCAGAATATAAAAAATCCCCCTAACCCCCTTTACAAAGGGGGAATAGCAGCATTCACTTTTACAAAGGGGGAATAACATTCTTTTTTTAAAGATGGAAATTACAACTCGCTCTTTTAAAGATGGGAATATCAACTCCCCCTTTGCAAAGGGGGCCGGGGGGATTAATTTTAGCTAGGTCATGTCCTGAAATAGGTTTACACCAAAAGCTGTTAATAAGTCAACCTATACCAGGACAATTATGAGAACAAAGCAATTTATTCCAGAAAGCTTAAAACGGGAAATCGTTTATGAAGTTTTAACAGGAAATATAAC
>JADHVR010000128.1 GCA_016783885.1 Bacteroidales bacterium | reverse complement strand
CTCAATTGAAAACTGGTGAAGAATTTTTCTTGATAGTGTTTCTTTCCTTGCATATATAAAGATACATAATAGTTTGGGTTGTTGTAGTTTTTTTATGTATTTTTATCAACAATTAGATGTTAGTTGTGCAACAGGCACAAAGGATATGGGAGTATTTAACCCAAAATGCTGTTGGTTATAATAATAGAAAATCTTCCTAAGAAATTAGAGATGCTTTAAATTTAGAAAGCGGTGGGCCAACAAAAGAACATATTAGAGATTTAATTCGAGATATGATTTTTAATCATGGTTGTTTAATTGGCAGCTTAATGTTTAGAATGGGATATTGGATTATAGTGAATGAACATGAATTAGAAACGGTTATTAATCATTTAAATAGTAGAGTGGATGGAGTGAGAGAACGTGCTAATGCTTTACAACAAAATTGGGATAATAGAAATGAGTAAAAAAGAGATTAAAAAAGACCATGCAGGTGATATCGATTATATTGGCAAGGTTGGAAACAAAGCTTTTGGTATTCAAATAAAACCCATAACAGCAAATGCTAATTTTGGTAACTACAAAATTACTGAAAGAATGAGTTCAAGTTTTCAAGATTTTGAAGAGAAATATGGTGGAAAAGTTTTTGTTATTTTTTCAACTCGTACAGGAGATAAAAAGGTAGTTGTAAACAAAGAAGTTATTGAAGAAATAAAAGTCGAAATTGATAGGTTGACTGAATAACGCCAGCTTGTAACAATGTATATAATAAATAGGCGAGACAGTAGGTATGCCAAAGGTTGTAGCCCGCTTCAGCTTTTATGTAACTTGAAAGTAAAGCACTCCGCAATCGGCAACTAAACATACCAGCATCCCGGTGCAACCATAGAAATCAAAACATTAAATAGTATTACCGTACAAAAAAGGAGGAAATTATGAAAAACAAAAAAATGAAATTGATCCTGATCATTGCATGCTTAATCATTGCAAGTGTATCTCTGTCAGCTCAAGACACAAATTTTATAAGTCTGAAAGCAAAAATTGATTCAACAAATAAAATAATTGATGAAGCTGCTTTGAAACAAGATTTTGAGACTATAGCGGCTTATTATACCGACGATGTAATCACTTTACCAAATAATGAACCTCTAATTCAGGGTAAAAAGGCGTTTATTGATAATGAGAAAATTGCTGCAAAAAGAGGTATTAAAATCCTTTCGATTAAATCAACTCTTATTGACCTGTTCGGTAGTGGTGATTTAATCCATGAAATAGGGAAGTACGAAATCAGTCTTGAAATTCCTGGTGTTCCTTACCCCATTACAGATAAGGGAAAGTATTTAGTTATTTGGCAACGACAGAATGATGGTACTCTCAAAATCAAACTTGAAACATGGAATAATGATGAAGAGCACAGATAACGTAGTTTTCCCTTTATGCTGCTATTAAAACATTTCTTTTAAAATAATTAATATTTTCAAAGAATTTTATTAAATTTGCCATTCAGGGCACACACAAAAAATAAAAGTCATTAAAACACCTTTTATTAAAAACGTTATTCTCAAGCACTGAAAAAAGAAAAGAAAAAAAATAAATGATAATAATACACTGCAAAAGGAATATCGCTTTATAAACACTCAATAAATTTGTACTACATATCCTTAATATGATGAATCATGAGGCAATTCTGAAAAGCAAGAAAACAATATTATTCGCAGAAAAACGACGAATGACTCGCATTGTTATAGGTTCCCCACATCATGCACCTGGAGGGGTTGAAAATTTGCCCTGCAAAGAACATCCTGATGCAGATGAAAATTCTGGTATAATTGCCAGAAGAGTTGCTGAAAAGCTACGTGCTTCATCAATCATTGCATGTAATTATCATATTGATGCCAATAAAAATTTAGGCACAGATTATTCTCTTCAGATTGCCAAATGGAAACCAAAATATTTAATTGAAATACATGGACATAGCGGAAAAAAAACAGGTAACCATAGACATCGAAAAACAGGCGAAAAAGCAAAAACAAGAATTGAAATTTCATCAGGAAGTGAGAGTCGAAATGAGCTATCAAAAAAATTTGCTTCGGTATTACAAAAGAAATTAGAACAAAATCCAGAACTGAAAACTCTAACTGTATATGGAGATTTCAATGAAATTCGTTTCACTGCTAGCAAAACAGCAACCATCACTAGTGGTAATTGGAAAGCCCTACATATCGAATTGCCCCCCATGCTAAGAAAGAATGGGAAAAAGCTACCAAAAATTGCAAATGGTTTTATTAATATTTTGGAAGAAACAATAGCTGAAGTTTGTAAATGAGGTGAATATAATAAGTGCCTGAGCATGACATAAAGCAAGTCATTATTCTGCGAAGCAGCATTAATCTCTTACTTTGTTGAACGTAACCAGGCATATATGGACTTTCAATAATTTTAAAGTCGCAAAATGCGACCTCATTTTTATTTTGATATCGCATTTTGCGATATCAAGTTTTGAAATAACAAAATATAAATGGAAGAAGGTAAAAATAATGTAATGATACCAGATGAAGTATTAATAAATACAATAATTCCCCATTTAAGGGGGGAAACAGGGGGGTTAAAATGAGCAATATATTTATTTTTTTGATTTTTGCCGACTTTATGGACAGACACTAATTAAACTACTGGGTGATAAACAAGGATATATAAACTAAAAAACTATATCAATGTCAAATATAAAACTTTTTGAAAGTAAGCAAATTCGTTCGGTTTGGAATGATGTTGAAAAAAAATGGTATTTTGTTGTAGAGGATGTTGTTGCGGTTTTAACTGATAGCAAAGACCCTAAACAATATGTTAAACGTATGAAGTTGAGAGACAAGGAACTTGCCAAAGGGTGGGTACAAATTGTACCTACCCTTTGGATTGATACACCTGGTGGCAGGCAAAAAATGAGTTGTGCAAACACAGAAGGCTTGTTTAGGATTATCCAATCAATCCCCTCAACAAAAGCCGAGCCATTCAAACGTTGGTTAGCGAAAGTCGGATACCAAAGATTAGAAGAAATTGAAAATCCTGAATTAGCTTCAAAACGGGCAAGAGAAATTTATAAACAAAAAGGATATCCGGATGATTGGATTGAAAAAAGAATGCGGAGTATTGCAATTCGTGAAGAATTAACAGATGAATGGAAAAACAGGGACATTAAAGAACAAATTGAATATGCAATACTAACAGCAGAAATATCAAAAGCTACTTTTAGACTGACTCCTTCACAATACAAAAAAGTAAAAGGACTAAAAAGGGAAAACCTACGGGATCATATGAATGATTTGGAATTAATTTTTTCCATGCTTGGTGAAGCTTCAACAACTGAAATAACAAGAAACACAAATGCAAAGAAAGGGATTTCCTGAAAATAAAATTACAGCACAGAAAAGGTGGTATAATAGCAGGAGACGCAAGAATGGCATTAGAAAAGGAATCTGGGAAAAAAATTGTTTCACCTGAAAATTACTTACCAAAAAAGAAAACGAAAAAACTGAAAGGAAAAGATAAGCCCTGATGCTTAGCAATATGGAATTTGTACAACAAGTAATAGCTTATAAAAATTATAATAGGATGAAAAATATATTAATACATCTATTTGCTTTAACATTTGTACTTTTAAATATTAGTTGTTCTCAACAAAATAATTCATCGAAAGCAGATGTATCTTCTGATAAGTTGGGAAAAGAATTTGTGCCGTTATGGGCAAAATCAGTAGTTTGGTACCAGATATTTCCTGAACGTTTTCGTGATGGAGACCCTTCAAATAATCCTACCGTGAAAGATATCACAGGTGCTGATCCTGTTGAGCCGCCAAAGTCATGGAATATTCATCCCTGGGGAAGCGATTGGTATGAATTACAGGATTATGAAAAGAAGAACGGTGAAAAAGAACTGTGGAAACATTTACTTCGCAGGCGTTATGGGGGAGATTTGCAGGGCATTATTGACAAATTAGATTATCTCGAAGATTTGGGGATTAGCGCTATTTATCTGAATCCTGTGTTTGATTCGCCTTCTCTGCATAAATATGATGCTGCAAGTTATCACCATATTGATCCTAATTTTGGACCCGATCCTGTTGGTGACCGTCAATTGATGAAACAGGAAAATCCACTAGACCCTGAAACGTGGGTATGGACTAAAGCCGACGAACTTGCCCTAAAACTTATAGAAGAAGCACATAAAAAAAATATCAGGATAATATTTGATGGAGTATTTAACCATGTAGGCATTAATAGTTTTGCTTTTCAGGATTTGCTTAAAAATCAGCAAAAATCACCATATAAAGATTGGTTTACTGTAAAATCATGGAACAATAATAAAACAGGAGAAACTTTTGACTATGTAGGTTGGTTTGGTGTGAAGTCATTACCCGAGTTAAGGGAAGATAGTGCAGGTATTGTCAGCGGACCTCGTGATTATATTTTTAACGCTACTAAACGGTGGATGAATCCTAAGAATAAAGGTATTCAATATGGGATAGATGGTTGGAGACTTGATGTTGCATTTTGTGTGGGACATCCATTCTGGAAAAAATGGCGTAAACTTGTACGTTCAATTAATCCTGAAGCATATCTCACCGCTGAAATTGTTGATACACCCGAGAAAGTTAAACCATACATGCAGGGTGATGAGTTTGATGGTGAAATGAATTACAATTTTGCTTTCGCTTGTACGGAATTCTTTTTTAATCCTGACAGTATGCGTATCAGCAGCACTGAATTTGATCATAAATTGAAAAAATTACGGGAGTTATATCCTGAAGGGGTGGCTTATGTTTCTCAAAACCTTTTTGGCAGCCATGATGCCAACCGAATAGGTTCACATATTGTCAACAGGGGTATTGGTAATTTTAGAGATTGGGGGCAATATTTTGGCTTGTCGCAAGCTGCTAATAATCCCGAATATTCCGTACGTAAACCAACAGAGGAAGAGATAAGACTTCAAAAATTATTTGTAATCATGCAAATGACATACGTAGGTGCACCAATGATTTATTATGGTGATGAAGTTGGTATGTGGGGTGCTAATGACCCTGATTGTCGTAAACCTATGCTATGGAGAGATATTGATTATGCCGATGAA
The DNA here is from genome assembly GCA_016783885.1 of Bacteroidales bacterium. Taxonomy (GTDB): domain Bacteria; phylum Bacteroidota; class Bacteroidia; order Bacteroidales; family JAADJA01; genus JAADJA01. The sequence continues at coordinate 2,563 of JADHVR010000128.1, read as the reverse complement.
GTATATAATCCGGATGGATCTAAACGCAAACCTGATAAAGTTGAAATTAATGATGACTTATTTTTACATTATAAGAAACTGATTAATATCCGCAATAATAATAAAGCTCTGCAAGTTGGTTCTTACAAAACCCTTATAGCTGACGATGATAAAGATGTATTTGTCTTTGAACGAAAATACAACGGACAAATCGTTATAGTTGCGATTAATAATTCTTATTCAAAAGTTGTTATAGAAATTCCAAACGCATTAAATGAGTGTTATAAAGATGTGCTTAATGACCGGGAGTATTCCACAGAAAATGATACTTTAAGATTATCTGTCAACCGGAAGTGGGGAGCAATATTAACCGCTTGTAAAGGCAAATGAATGGATTTTGCGTTTGTTCCCTAATCGCTGCTGGTTCTATCACTCTGTACTTTCTTTTAAAATAATTAATGAAGAGCACAGATAACGTAGTTTTCCCTTTATGCTGCTGTTAAAACATTTCTTTTAAATCTTAATTTATTTGAAAAATAGAAATATCAATTTTGGATTTATAATTTTAGCAATGATTTGTTTACTTTTCATGTTTGCCGAAATTATTAACCATAGATTTTGGCTTTCTGACTTTGAAGTATATTATAAAGCGGCTGATAGAATTCTTCACTCACAAAACTTGTATGGAATAAGTGCAGACGGACATTATGCATTTAAATACTCGCCGACTTCTGCAATTTATTTTATACCTTTTATTATTTTCCCGTTTGCCATCGCAAAATACGTATATTGGCTGTTTCTTACATCTATTATCGTTACTGGGTTTTATCTTTGCATAAAAATTTTAAAACCATCTTTATTTACAAATCAAAATGTAAAATCCATAAATATTATTATTTTATTGGCTACCTTAATTCTTGCAATCCATTTTTTAAGGGAGTTGCATTTAGGGCAGGTAAATTATTTATTACTCTTTTTATATATCGTTGCTTTGTATTTCTACAAAGAACAGAAAAGAACTGTATTTTCATTAATTCTTGCAGTAAGTATTTTTATAAAGCCGTTCACCTTAATATTTATACCATATTTGGTTATTAAAAAGAAATACGCTGAATTATTGATATTTGCTTGTTTTAGTCTTGTATTATTTTTATTACCATTTCTTTTTTATGGTTCAATTGAAACAACTTTAAATCAATATCAATTATGGTTTAATGAATTACGAATAGAATTATCTCATAAACAAGGCTTGTTAGAAAATGCAAACCATACAATATTTTCAGTTTTTGCACGATACACACCAGTCAGATTTCTTTTGATTAATAGTACAATTTCGTTTATTTATCAAATTGTAATGCTAATTGTAATTGGAATTTCTTTCCTTTGGTTTACACAAATTAATAGTAAAAACAGCAATATTGAGCAACGGCAATATTTTTCAATTATTGAATTTTCTTTATTAGTTTCCTTTATCCCATTATTGGCATTTACAAGCGAAAATGCTTTTATATTTTCTCAAATCCTTGTTTTTATAATTTTATTGCATTATAAAAGTTTAAAAAATTATGAAAAAGGATTATCAATTGTGGCATTTATTTTTATTGGGGGAAATTTTCGTGAATTGATTGGTAGTGCATTGTCAAAAAAAATTGATGATATTTCTTTGATTTCTTTTGGCACTATTATTTTAATCTATTTGCTTTATGTTTTGCGTATTAGAAATTTATTAAAAGACAACAAACAAAAAAGTATTGCAAATCTAAATGAGTAGGCGGCTGACGGTCAAATGACGCCAGTGCACCCCCACCTTTCCGCCCGGATGAATCCATTCGGACGGGCATGACTCAGTCGGGCAGGTCTTCCCGATACATTTCATTACGGGGCAGGCACACCACTCGCGAAACCCGATAACTATCGGGTTCGGGATCACTCCCGCGCACCCGCCTGCCAAAGTCTTGTACGGCGGGCAGGTAAGGGATTTTCACCCTGTGGAATATAAGCTTTGCTATTCCACTGGGTGAACCCTCCGGACTTTCTTTTAAAATAATTAATGTTTTCAAAGAACTTTATGAAATTTCCCGTTTTTAAGGAAAGCGACAAAAGACCTGAAAAATTTACCCAGTCCGCTTTTTTTCTTCCCTGACCTTTTTACTTCGCTTTTTATGTTGTTTTTCTTCAGGCTGTTTATTTTTTTAACTATTAAATATTGCATTATAAAAATCAGTTGCTAAAGTAATAAATACTCGGTAAATTGTAAAGTTTTTATATTTTAGCGGGAAATATGCAGTTTGTAAAACTATGTTTATATGAGTATGCCAAAGAAGAGTGCAGGAATCTTTCAGTTGATGTTGAATTGGACAGAACGAGTTGGTAATGCATTACCACATCCTGCCACACTTTTTGCATTATTTGCCCTCGCTGCACTGGTATTGTCAGCCGTAGGCCATGCATTGGGATGGGAAGTTGTTCATCCGGGAACCAATGAAATTGTCGGGACTGTTAATCTTTTATCCCATGATGGTATTCACCGTATTCTGCTTGAAATGGTGGATAATTTTACGGGATTTGCTCCCCTGGGAATTGT
>JADHVR010000049.1 GCA_016783885.1 Bacteroidales bacterium | reverse complement strand
AGCAACCGATCAGGATTACGCTAAGGAAATCAACCTAAGTGAATATGCTAAAGGTATTTATTATCTGCGCATAACAGGAAAAGAAACCAATTTGGTTAAGAAGATCATTATTCGGAAATAAAATTTCTTATCAAAAAAAATAAACCCCATGGCTTTTGGTCATGGGGTTTTTAATGAAATAAATTTTAAATGTTGCTATTATGAAAAATCGTACAATTTTTACTGTATTCATTATTTCATTTGTTTTAATCTTTAATACGGTGACGGCACAAAAAAGCCGGGAAACAAAAGCGCTGAGTATTGAAGACTGGGAAACCGGTAACATGAGTCAATACAACTGGGAGACAGGGGGAAATGCTGATTGGTTTGTAACTGATCAAAATCCGTATGAAGGAATTTATTGCGCTCAATCCGGAGATATTTATGATAATCAAAGCACGTGGTTATCGCTGGAATATGAAGTTTACAGCGCTGAAGATATTTCATTTTGGTTAAGGGTTTCTTCCGAAGGAGGATGGGATTATCTTAAATTTTATATTGATAATAACGAAATAGAAACCTGGTCGGGCGAAGTATCCTGGCAAGAAGTTTCTTTTCCGGTTTCCGTGGGAATTCATACCTTTAAATGGGAATATGATAAAGATTTTAGTGTTTCAACCGGTGCCGATGCCGCCTGGATCGACTACATCATTTTTCCTCCAATGGAGATAGAAGCATTATTTACTTCCGATACAACTGTGATCTGCGAAGGGGACCAGGTAGAGTTTTATGATATGTCAATCGGACCGGTTACATCATGGAACTGGACGTTCGAGGGCGGTTCTCCAGCCTCGTCCACAATGCAGAACCCAACCATTATGTACTTCCTGGAAGGGGATTATGGCGTTTTACTGGAAGTTTCGGATGGTATTGAAACCTCCACTTTATACATGCCTGAATATATTACCGTGGGCAGTGTTCCTGAAACAGCTTCCACTCCGTCAGGAATTACTTTTTTATGTGCCTCATGGGGAAATACTTCTTACAACACTACAGGTTTAAGCGGAGTAACAACTTATAACTGGCTTCTTGAACCAGGTGATGCAGGTGTTATTTCCGGTACCGGTACAAATGTAACTGTTGTTTGGGAAGCTAACTTCCTGGGGGTTGCGACATTAAAGGTCCGGGGTGAAAATTATTGCGGATCTGGCGCTTATTCCGATCCGTTGAGTATTACAAGATACCTGCCTGATGTTACACTCGAGCCATTCGATGATATATGCGTATTTGAACCTCCTTTTGAGCTAACAGGCGGACTACCCGAAGGAGGCACTTATTCAGGACCCGGAGTAAGCAATGGCTGGTTCGACCCTGAAGAAGCCGGTATTGGTACACATGTTATTAAATATACTTACACTGATCCTAATTTATGCGAAAATTTTGCCGAAGAAACTATTTATGTTGATCCTTGTACAGGTATTAATGATAATATGGATGACCCGAACGTAATGATCTTCCCGAATCCGAATGACGGAAGCTTTACGCTTAAGCTGAACCTTGATAACAATGATATAGTTGACTTGAAAATCTTCAACTCTTTAAATGAAATTGTATTTGAAGATAATAATATAACAACTGGTCAGGATTACGCTAAGGAAATCAACTTAAGCAGGTATGCAAAAGGTATTTATTATCTGCGCATAACAGGAAAAGAAAGCAATTTGGTAAAGAAAATCATTATTCAAAAATAAGTTGTACACTCCTTGCAGTATAGTACTCCTGAATTTTTTTTAAAACCAAATTTAGTTTTACATATTTCTTTTATTTATATTTGCACTTCCCTTCAGGCTGATGAATTATACATTTAACAAATTATAAAAATAAATTATCTTATGAAAAAATTAAATTTAATTGGAGTAATTTTATTATTCCTGTCTGGAGCAATATTTGCTCAGTCGTTTACCGTTACTTATAATTTTAAGAACCCACAGGTATTAACCGCAAAAGATGGATATTCGAAAATTCTTTATGAAAATTGCCAAAATTTTGGCGAGGAAGGTAACCCGTCATTGCCCTTTTTAGGTGTGAATTTGCTTTTATCACAGGGGCAGGAAATTGAAAGTGTCATGATAATTTCATCTGCTTATTATCCGGTTAAGGAAGGAATAAAAATAGAACCGGCACAAAGGCAATTTCCCCTTTCACAAAAGCCTGATGAAAAATATAAGGTTGTTCCTAATGCTGAAATTTATAATTCAGCGCAACCTTATCCCGAAAAAATCATTACTGATATCAGCACACATTTCCTTGCCGGGCATTCTATCGGGTCTTTTACAATATGTCCTCTAAATTATATTCCGGCAAATGACCAGGTTGAATTTTTACAAAATATTACTATTGAAGTAAAAACTCATTCAACTCAAAAAGCTTTAAGCGCCGAATTATTTTTAAGATCATCACCGGATATTATAAACAGGTTAGACAGAATATCTGAAAGCCCGGGCAACTTTGCTTATACTTATCCTCAACCCAAAGATTATGATGAATATGATATTTTATTGATTACTAATAACGCTCTTTTATCGGCATTCGATACTTATGTCGAATTTAAGACAGCAACAGGATATATAGTAAAAGCTATTACTATCGAGGACATATACTCTCAATATTCAGGTAATGATAACCAGGAAAAAATAAGGAATTGTATAATTGATTATTACCAGAACTACGGTATCAGCTATGTTATTCTGGGAGGCGATTCCGATCCCAATAATTCACCCCACTATATTATTCCACATCGTGGCTTCTATGCAAATGCCTATGGTACTACCGATACGGATATTCCAGCTGATATCTATTATTCAAATTTAGACGGCAACTGGAATAACGATGGGGATAACATGTGGGGAGAGCCAGGCGAAGATGACCTATACTCAGAAGTGAGTATTGGGCGAATTTGTGTTGATAATACCACAGAAATTCAAAATTTTTCGCAAAAATTATTAATGTACCAGGACAGCCCTGTTATTAATGATATTGAAAAAGCATTAATGTTAGGGGAATTGTTATGGGACGACCCAACCTGGGGTGGCGACTATAAAGATGAAGTTGCTTATGGAAGTTCTAATCATGGTTATACAACAGCTGGAGTTTCAGCCAACTTTACTATAACACGACTCTATGAAAAATTAGCCAGTTGGGATAAATATGACATTTTTAACCAGTTTAACAATACAGGTGTCAATCTATTGAATCACCTCGGACATTCTAATACTAACTACAATATGCTAATGTATAATTCTGATCTTACTACCACAAATTTTCAGAATGATGGCGTTTCTCGTGGGTTTGTTATTGGATATTCACAGGGTTGTTATAATGGCTCTTTTGATAATCGTAACTCTTATGGTTCATATTCCAACGATGATTGCTTTGCAGAAAAAATTACAACTTTAGCTACTGCCGAGGTAGCCAGCATAGGAAATTCACGTTATGGTTGGGGCATGCACAGCAGTACTGACGGTTCCTCGCAATATTTCGACAGGCAATTTTATGACGCCATATTTGGTGAAAACATTACGAATATTGGAGATGCAAATGCAGATTCTAAAGAAGATAATGTTTCATATATCAATGTGGGAGCTATTCGTTGGTGTTTTTATGAACTAAACCTGTTCGGCGATCCTACAATGGATATCTGGACTGATGTGCCAACTGATATTGTAGCTACTTATCCTTCAAGCGTTTCTATCGGAGCTACTCAGATTACTTTCCAGACTGATGCTCCTTATGCCCGTATCGGAATATCACAAAACAATGAACTTATTGGCAGGGCTGTTGCAGGTGCAAACGGAAACGTAACCGTAACCCTCTTTAACCCCATTTCACTGACTGATCCGCTTGATGTTTCTATTATTGCTCATAACAGGAACAGGCACCAGGGAAATATTGTAATTGTTTCAAATCAGCCTTATGTAATTTATAATGATCACATATTGAATGATCCGACAGGAAACAACAATGGAATTGCAGATTTTGGTGAGGATATTACATTGGATATGACTGTGGAAAATGTCGGAAATCAAAATGCCTACAACGTTACCGCTACCTTTATCAGCAGCGATGCTTATATCACCATAACCGATAATTATGAAGTATATGGAACTATCAATGCATCATCAACATCAACTATTAGCGATGCTTTTGCTTTTTCAATTGCCGATGATATACCTGACCAGCATGTATTGAATTTTGAACTTCAGGTGGATGGAAATGCTGACGATACCTGGTCTTCCTATTTCAGTATTGTTGTCAATGCCCCTATATTGGAATTCGGTAGTATGACTATTGATGATAATGCCGGTGGCAATGGAAACGGAAGGCTCGATCCGGGCGAAACAGCCGATATTTCTGTGCCTGTTTCTAACAACGGGCATAGCCTTTCTCCTTTGGCTGAAGCTAATCTAAGCTCTCTCAGCAGCTGGATAACCATCAATTCGGGATATATTTCTTTGGGCCAGATTGTGGCTGGAAATACTGCGGATGCTATGTTCAATATTACTTGCGACCCTTTAACTCCTGTTGGAACTGCCGTTGATTTAACCGTTGATGTTACTTCCGGTAATTACGGAATTTCCAATACATTTTACCAAAGCATCGGCCTGGTACTCGAAGACTGGGAAACAGGAAACTTTGCCAGCTTCCCCTGGACTTTTGCAGGTAATGCCGATTGGTTCTTAACTGATGTTGATCCTTATGAAGGCACATACTGTGCTCAATCCGGTGCAATCACACATTACCAGACCTCAGAAATGGAGGTAGAACTTTATGTTACTACTGCCGACAATATCTCATTTTTCAGGAAAGTATCTTCTGAAAGCAGTTGGGATTACCTGCGTTTTTACATCGACGGGGCACAGCAGGAACAATGGTCCGGAGAGGTGGCATGGGGGCAGGTCAGCTATCCTGTCACTGCCGGGTTACATACTTTCAGGTGGGTATATTACAAGGACGGTTCTGTCAGCAGTGGTTCCGACTGCGGATGGGTTGATTACATAATCTTCCCACCAATTTCACCACCGCCAGACCCGCCCGACATAGAAGTCAACCCCGAAAGTTTCGAGCTTACTCTGCCGCCCGATGATCAAACAACACAAACACTTACAATTTCAAATATTGGAGACACTGACTTGGATTTCTCCATTACTAAATATTACCACCCTGATAAAAGCTCTAAGGCTTATTGTTCTGCCGATGGTGGTTGTGATGAATATATTGATGGAGTTGAGTTTGGTGATATCTCAAATCTAAGTACCGGTTGTAATAACTATGGCGATTTTACTAACCTCTCTACTATAGTTGTACCCGGGAATATCTATCCTATTACAATTCATACGGGAAACGTTTATAGCAGTGATGATTATGCCGTATGGGTTGATTGGAATGAAAATGAAAGTTTTGACGATCCTGGTGAAGAAGTGGTTTGTGAAATAAATACCGGTGCCAGCGTAAATACTTTTGATATTACTGTTCCAACGGATGTCGTTTCAGGAAATAAGAGAATGCGGGTACGTCTTAAATACTTAGGAAGTGATTGCGGTGATCCGTGCGGTACAACCTCATGGGGCGAGGTGGAAGACTACACAGTTATTGTGAACAGCAACTTCAATGACTGGCTTACTTTCAACCCGCCGGCAGGTACAATCCCAGGGTCGGATATGATGGGTATTGATGTAACATTCAATTCTACTGATATGGAAGATGGTGATTATTATGCCGACCTTATAATTTCCAGTAATGATCCTTATGATCCTGAAATAATAGTTCCATGTACTCTTGAAGTAGTAAGCGGGACAACCGTTAATTTAAAGGCATTTCTCGAAGGACCTTATTTCGGCGGAACAATGACTCCCTGGCTGAATATATGGACAGTTCTTCCTTTGACACAACCTTATAATACATCACCATGGAACTATAATGGAACAGAGAGTGTAGGCAGTATTCCTAATGCAAATGTGGTTGACTGGATTTTGGTCGAACTCAGAGAAACTACCGGCGATGCTTCTACGGCTACACCTGCAACTATTATTGCAAAACAAGCCGGATTTATTTTAAAAAACGGAACAATAGTAAATACCAACGGCGCTTCTTCAATGATTTTTAATGAAGCTATTTCGGATAATCTTTATGCTGTTATATGGCACAGAAATCACCTCGGTATTATGTCAGCCAGTGCACTAATAAAATCCGGCGACGAATACAATTATGATTTCACAACCGGAGAAGACAAAGTTTATGGAGGCATGTTAGGTCATAAGGAGCTGGAACCGGGCGTCTGGGGTTTGATTAGCGGCGATGGAAATGCCGACGGGGAAATTCAAAATAATGATAAGGTTGATGTTTGGGTTGCAGAAAGAGGAAATATCGGTTATTATAGCGGTGATTTTAATATGAATCACGAAGTTTATAATGAAGATAAAGAATTCTGGATGCCAAATGCCGGTAAGGGTTCAAAAGTTGTTGAAGGTGCACCTGAAAACGGGTATTCGAGCCAGGTGCCAAAATAGAATACAAATTACATTTTATTGTTTTACGATAAATATGTCGTACGTTAATTTTGTCGTGCGATACATTCATCTTACGTTTCCTGCATTCACCTCCTCATACCTGAAGCAACTCACCAGGTGATCATTCACCATTCCGGCAGCCTGCATAAATGCGTAACATATAGTAGAGCCAACAAACTTGAATCCTCTTTTTTTCAGGTCTTTGCTCATGGCATCCGATTCGTGGCTGGTAGCAGGTAATTGATCCAAAGATGTCAGTTTATTTTGGATCCTTTTGTTTCCTGTGAATTGCCAGATATATTTATCAAAACTTCCAAACTTTTTCTGAACTTTAATAAAACTTCGGGCATTGTTCACCGTAGCCCTTATTTTCAATTGATTCCTGATAATGCCTTTGTCTTTCATCAGGCTTTGAATTTTCTTTTCATCATACCGGGCAATCTTTTTTACATCAAAACCATCAAATGCTTTTCTGAAGTTCTCACGCTTCTTCAATACAATAGCCCAGCTCAAACCCGCCTGGAAAGCATCTAATACCATGAATTCAAAAAGTTTCTGATTATCATGAAGCGGAACACCCCACTCTTTATCGTGGTATTCAATCATTAATGGGTCATCTTTTGGCCAGGAGCAGCGCTGGATCATAATATTAAGTTTTGATAAAAATGTTTGTGAATTAGAAATAATCAATTATCAAAAGAAAGTTGCGTGAAAAAATGCAACATAAATCTAACTGAACAAATCATCAATTTCCTTCAGCCTCTCCTCTGAAAGTTCTTTCCTTTCTCCTAACATTTCAGTAATAAATGTGATTTTAGCAGCAGCTTCTAAAACTTCCAGGCGGTCATAAGCCTGCAGCAAGGTTTCTCCTGCTGTCAGAACTCCATGATTTTCCATTAAAATCACATTACCCTTTAAACTTGCTTCAGCAACAATATCTGCAAGTTCTTTGGTTCCCATAAGTGCATAAGGAGCTTTCACAGGAACACCAATTATTGCCCTTGCTTCGCCAGACAGGTTGGTTTTGATTTCTTTTTTAGATATAGCAAAACTTGTAGCAAAAACCGGGTGTGCATGAACAATGGCTTTCACATCACGGCGTTTTTTATAGATTGACAGGTGCATACCTGTCTCCATGCTGGATTTCAAATGAGGAGTCAGGTTTTTACCATCAATATTAAAAATTGCGATCTCTTCGTCTTTTATCCTTCCTTTGTCAGTTTGCGAGGGGGTGATCAGCACTTTGTCATCCACCCGTAAGCTCACATTCCCGCCAGATGTGGTTGTTAGCTTCTGTTCGTAGAGCCTCCGCATAAAATATGCTACCTCTTCTCTCTTTTTTAATAATTGATTATCCATATAATTTTTTTATTGACGCTGTATCCGGCTTAACAATACCTTTTTCAGTAATGATACCAGATATATATTTCGCCGGCGTTATATCAAAAGCCGGATTCAGGGCTTTTGATCCGGGATTGCAAACAAGTATTTTTGTCAAATTACCCTGTTCATCAGGTCCTGTCTGATATAAAACTTCATCCTCGTTCCTTTGTTCAATTTCAATTTTAGCACCCGAATAACAATTCATATCAAAGGTGGAGAGAGGTGCGGCAACATAAAAAGGAACTCCATATTCTTTTGCAACAATGGCTTTTTCAAGAGTGCCGATTTTATTTGCTACATCTCCGTTGGCAGCAATCCTGTCAGCGCCTACAATCATCATGTCAATTTCTCCTTTCGACATGTAATAAGCCCCGGCATTATCGGGAATTATCGCATGAGGAATACTTTCGTTTTTCAATTCCCATGCAGTCAGCCGTGCTCCCTGGCTGCGCGGACGGGTTTCGTCAACGTAAACAAAAATGCTTTTCCCTTCTTCTTTAGCTATATAAACCGGAGACAAAGCACTCCCATAATCTACAAAACCAAGCCAGCCGGCATTACAGTGAGTTTCAATCCTGAATCCGTGCTTGATTAACTCATTCCCGTACTCCCCGATCAACCTGGCTTCTTCAATATTTTCATCAGCCATTTTTTGAGCTACATTGATGGCATTTTCAACTGATATTTTCCCTGCTTCAAAAACCCTGTCAACAGCATAAAACAAATTTCTTGCAGTGGGGCGCGTCTTTTCAATTTCCTTCTTAGCTTTCTGAACAAAATTTTCAATTCCTGTTTTAGGAGCTTCCATAAAAGCCTGTGCCATAGCAAATCCCGCCGTAGCTCCGATAGCCCCCGCACCACGTGTAATCATTGTCTTAATAGCATAGCAACAATCCTTGTAAGTTTTGGCTTCGTATATTTTGAATTGAAAAGGCAATAATGTCTGATCAATCATAAAAACCGTTGAGCCTTCCATCCATACTGTTCGATAATGCTTTCCGTTAACGTTCATTTTTTTAACTTTGTCTTCAAAAGTAAAATTTTTTCAGAAATAAGACCTTACAGGTTTTGGAAACCTGTAAGGCCTCCCAGACTAATCAAGTAATATCAATTTATTAATTTTTTCAAAATATCCGGTTGATAATTTGTAAAAATAAACCCCGCTTTTAACCCTGTTACCATTATCATTAGTTCCTTTCCATGTAAACCGAAATAAGCCCGCATTTAATTCTTTACTATTTAAGGTTCTGACCTTTTGTCCGTTATAATTGTAGATTTCCAGCAATACATTTGTCCTTTCAGGAAGAATAATTTCAATGAAGGTTTGGTTGCTGAAAGGATTAGGATAATTTAATATTTGAATATCAAATTTAGTTATATCTTCTGTTCCCGATGCGTAATCAACCGTGAAGTAAACCGGAATTTCTATCACAGACAGGTCGGGATCGTTGGAAGTAATGTAAATAGTTCCTTCGTAATCACCAACCGGTAATTCCGTAGCATCGCAGGTTACCTGAATAGTATCCTGTCCGCCCGGTTCAACAGAGCCGGAAGTCGGGTCAATATCCATCCATTGAACGATTTCAACAGACTTTGTAACAGTTACGGTAATATTGGAGGCTTTATGTCCTCCATCGCCATAAGTATCCTGTATCCAAAGTTTCCAGTTTCCCAACATTTCTTCGCCATTAAAAGCATCAAGGCTGATGATGTATGTTCCATTGTTTGTGCCTGCAGCAATTATTGCTTGTGTTCCCAATGGAGATTCCACATGGAAAGAACCTTCTTCAGGCCAGTTGTCTGTTTGCCATGTATATTCAATAGCCCAGTTTGCTATTTCGCCTTCATCATCTATTTCCAAATCTATCCATCCAAGCTCTGTATATGTATTGTAATTCCATGAACTTTGCGACGGACTGTCATCAACTTCATAATCATAATCCTCAAAAACGGCGGTTGACCATTCAATTGAATAATTCAGCTCAATCTGACCGTTATTTGAAATAATAAATTCTTCAACCGTTGTATATCCCTGATTTGCCCATGCATTAATCTCATTAACATTCAAAGCAATAGCAGGGAAAAATTGTTGCCCGACATAGAAAATATGAGGATCGGGAGTTCCTATGAACGGATGATTAGCGCATTTATCCGATTCGTCCACAGCATGAATATAATATGCAATTTCAGAACCTTCGGGCGGACCGGGAATAACAGCAGAATACAGCTTATCTCCCTCATAGGTCATAACAATTACCTCAATGCTTCCTCCGTTAATCCAATAAATAACTTTAACAGAATCATTAATAATGGGCTGTCCGTTGTATGCAGTTAATTCCGCCTCAATTGAATATCCGGTCTGAATCGGTTGGTCTCCAAGCAAAGGAAAATGTTTTATGTATAGCATATTTCTATCGGCAATACCTTTTGTACGGCAATGCAAAGCATCTGTCGATGCCCATGAACCTGTAAATCCTAAAACCTCGTATCCGGGCATGGCTTCCTCATAACTGGTAATCGCGTCGTCGTCCCACTGAGACCCTATTATGGGAACGAAAACACGCTTATTCAGGATAAGTGAATTTGTATATGGTTCATTATTGGGAGTCCAAACCCGGTAAACCTGATACGGTAAACCGTAAGCAGAAATCTGGCTGGCATAATAAGCTGCCGTTGCTTCAATTTCATTGTATTGAGGATGAGTGGAAGGAACTTCTCGGATAAGCATTTTGTCAACATCTAAAAATTTACCCCAGCAATCGATATGATCAATGTAAGTATTATTCGGGTCGGGAACTACATAATAAGTTTCAATTCCGAGATAATCATACATAATTTGATCAATCTCTTCGTGGGTCATTGTAGGATTTTCATCCCATACCAATTCCGTTGAAGATGAAATCCCATATCCGTCAGTCATATAGTTACCGCCGGTATGTATTAAATCCATCCCGAACCATTCAATACCAAGAAAGCCTGCCATTGCTTCAGGGATAGCATCGTCATGAGGTCTGTCCGGACGGTTATAAATAAAATCAACAATGCCTATCTGGTCTTCACCGTACGCAATATACCATGGGCCATAATCTCTTGTCCAGTATGAATCGGAAAGAGCATGGATGAAATTACAATTTGCCATGTTTACGCCATTCGACTGGTATTGACCCGTTACATAATTTTCCTCTCCCTGATCTTCCACAATTGTAGTTACCATAGTTTCCTCTGATAATCCTGCTATCAGGTTATAAGAAATTCCAAAAGGATAACGGATTAAAACACCTTCCATTTGCTCGAATTCCGAAATATTTCTCACCGGACCCGGAGGAGGATCGGTTCCTTTGTATCCTTTTCCTACTAAATGGAACCTTGCCTTCTCCTCAGGCGACATGTGATGGGTTAATTTATAAACTTCTTTTTTAGGTTTATACTGTGCTTTTAATTGAATCACCGAAATAAGAAAAATACCATAAAAAGCCAGAATAAGATAGATTGCTTTTTTCATTAATTGAGTTTTTATTATTTTTATAATGAGACTTATTGGCTTAATTAAAAGTTGCATGGTATTTCTTTGAAAAAAACCGAATAACCTGAATCATTAATAAATGTCTGTCTTTAAACTACTGAAGTTATGAAAAATCAAAAAAACAAATTCAATAATTCCCCATTTTAGGGGGAAAACAGGGGGGTTAAAATAAGCAATATATTTATTTTTTTGATTTTTGCAACTTTATGGACAGACACTAATCAATTTCTGCTTATCTGCAAAAGGCCCGAAGGCGGAACTTCAAATTTTTCTACCCCTGCTTTCAATTTCTTTCCGTAAATTTCTTTCAGGTTACCCATACAATCATAAATACTAATCTCTGCATTTCCAAAATCATCTTTAAAATCAACAATCACCTTTGACGTTCCTTTGGCGTTAATAATATCAATCTCTTTTACAAATGACCTGCCAAATGAAACGAATTGATCATTGTAAACAGCTATGATTTCTTTTTCATCGGAATACGCCCGTATTACAGGATATAAAGCGCCGGGTTGTTCAGGAATGAACTCGCCATCGAGTAATACATCCCTGTTTTCTTTCCAATAGTTCATCCAGAATTTTGCCATCTGAAAATGATCTTCAGGTATAGAATCAAGCCTTACTGAAAGCTGTGGTACTGAAAAAATAATATTAAGAATCTGCAGGACAGCGCTTTCAACAGGGTCATCTTTGTGCCACATAAACATATCGGAATGAACAGCCGTATTGTCAGAAGATATTCTCAAATCCGTAGTTCTAACACGGTTTACTACTTCCATGTTCGGGCAATCGGCTGCGCGGAACATATTCCCGTATTTTCTCATTAAGGGTCCGATATAAGGCTGCCTGAATTCAATCATTATATCGGGCTTTATTGCCCTGAGCCGTTCCATTATATCCGTCATCAGCCTGTCAACCGCTTCATTTACCGAGGCATAATCCCTGCCATTTGAAGCAGTCATGTCCGTTTCTTTACCAGCATAAAACCATCCTAAAAAATCCAGCTTAAATCCATCAAGGTCCCAATCTTTTAAGGCTGTCTCATAAGTATTAATAATATGCTCACGAACTTCAGGATAGCGTGGATCTAATACCCAGGTTCCCTGTCCATCCCAATAATGTAAGTATTTCCCTTTAAATTTTTCAAAAATCTTTGATTTCTCACCGATGAAAGGCAAAGAATACCATAACAGTATTTTCATTCCGGTTTCATGAATACGGTTTACAAATGATTTCATATCACCTATTCTATCCGGTTCCCAATCGCCGGTAAAAGCATATCCGCGCTTATTATCTAATGTCTGCCACCCGTCATCTACAATAACCGCCTCAAGCCCGATTTTCTTTCCCTGTTTACATTCATTAATTACTTCCTCCACATCTATATTTTGATGAAAACTATACCAGGTAGAATACATCGGTAATTTAGCTTGATCGGGAACTGGAGCCGGTTTATAATTCTCCATTGATGCCCACCATTTTGTAGCGTCATTAATAACTTTATAATATGGTAAATTCCTTTGATCAATCCGTAACTCAACAGTATATTCTTTTAGTTCGGGGTGAGGTTCATCAAAAAAAGTAATATTGCAATAAAACAAAGCATCCTCTTCCCTTAAATAAGTTTCAGTTGAAATTTTGTTCAAAGCATCAGAAATCGCAAAGGTAAAACGGTTTATATCTCTGCAATTCATAAAACAAACCAGCGGTACCTGGCTCGAAGCACGTGATGTTACACTATTTCTATAATAAGTTACTTTATCTGTTTTAATATTTGAATTCCAGTATTGGTAAATATCAATGGAAGGAAAACTCCACTTCAAAATAAATTTCGGAGGCACGGCAGGTTTTTCCGAGAAGAGTTTCAATTTTATTACCATTAAACCATCTTCAATTTCTTCTGAACTTATCTCTTTTATAAAACTTCCCAAATCACCCTCAATCTCAAGCCGATCTTTTGTAAATGGAATTTTAGCTGAAGTTATTTCTTCCTGAACAAAATGTGCTTTTTTTTGAGCACAACTTATTACTACAGAAAACAGCGTTACTGTAATAAAAATTTTCATAAAATAATTCATAAAATACTAATTGTTTATTTGGAATTTATTTTAAGCCTTTCTTTTGGAGCCATAATTCACGGAAAGATTTTTTAGCAATAACAGGTAATTCACGGCGAGGTCCCCAAACTTTTTTTATGAAAGTACGTAACGCAATGTTTTTCATTCCGGCATTGAACATATCCATTCGTTTTCTTTTCAGCAATATCTTTTTCATACCATACATTGAAATTTTATCAATAGTTTTCGAATAACCTGCTTTTACCGAGTCATTCCTGTTATAAAGAAGGAGTTCGTGCAATGGTATTTTTACCGAACATACTTCGGTACAATTGCCACAAAGTGAGGAAGAAAAACTAAGATGTTTATATTTATTCATGCCTTTCAGATGTGGCGTTATAACAGAACCTATCGGACCGCTATATGTAGTGGCATAAGTATGGCCTCCAATATTTTTATATACCGGGCATGCATTTAAACAAGCGCCACAACGAATACATGTTAAGGCTGCTCTTTGTTCATTATGTTTTAAAAGTTCCGAACGGTTATTATCTAATAAAACAAGATACATCTCATCAGGACCATCTGTTTCACCTCCCTGTCTTGGTCCGCTTATCACTGAATTATAAACAGTAATATTTTGTCCTGTCCCGTGCGAAGCTAATAATGGCCAAAATAAATCCAAATCTGTTAATGAAGGAATAATTTTTTCAATACCTACAACTGCAATATGAACTTTTGGAAAAGAAACAGACATCAAGGCGTTTCCCTCGTTTTCTGTTAAACAAACCGCTCCTGTATCGGCAATAAGAAAGTTACCGCCTGTTATTCCAATATCGGCATTAAGAAATTTATCTCTAAGTTTTTCCCTGACAAATAATGTAATTTCTGATGGTGTACTATCACGTGGTGTATTGAATTTTTCATGAAACAGTTTTGCTACATCGTCTCTTGATTTATGCATCGCGGGCGTAACAATATGATATGGCTTTTCGCCTGCAATTTGTACAATATACTCTCCCAAGTCTGTTTCCAAACTTTCAATATTATTCTTTTCTAAGGCTTCATTAATTTCTATCTCTTCTGTGATCATCGATTTTGACTTGACTACTTTTTTTGCATTGTACCTTTTCATGATAGTCAAAATCTCATTAACCGCTTCTTCTTTATCCTGCGCCCAAATAACTTTTCCTCCACCTTTCTCAAAATTAGCGACAAATTCTAACAAATACTTTTCTAATTCGTTTATGACTTTGTGTTTTATTGATGCCGCCCTTTTTTTCGCCAAATCAAGGTCTTTGTATTGCTTTTTCCCTTTTTCTACAGCAACATCGTACTTTGAAATGTTAAAATTAATCTTGTTCCGGTGTTCAAGATTAAAAGCCTTTTTCTCAGATTCTTTAATAAATTTACGGTAAACCTCTTGCATTTACTTATAATTGATTCTTATTCAGAAATTGATATTTTATTTATTCTTCTAATATGTCTTCCTCCTTCAAAATCAGTATTTAAAAACAACTTAACCATTTCTACGGCATTATTAAAATCAATAAATCTACCGGGTAATGCAATTATATTTGCATTGTTATGTTGCCTTGAAAGTTTTGCCTGTTCTTTATTCCAACATAAAGCTGACCTCACTTTCGGATATTTATTAGCTACCATACTTGCACCCTGTCCACTTCCACAAATTATTATTCCTTGTATAAATTCCCCGTTATTTATTGATTTTGCCACAGGATGAATATAATCGGGATAATCTACACCTTCTTCCGAATTCGTTCCAAAATCCTTAATTTTATATCCATCTGCAACTAAATTTTTAATGATATATTGCTTTAATTTATATCCGGCATGGTCTGACCCAATGGCTAATATGTGCTTTTTATCGAACATGTTAATAAATTATTTCAAACAAAAGTAATTATTAATACTATATATGATTAAAAATTAATGCTTTATTCCTTGAAAGTTTGTTTTACTTTATTTCTACCTGCTTAAAAATCAAAATATTATTTTTTTCAACATAAATTTGTTTATATCTGTTTAACTTTGTTACAAAATTTTTAAAAGCTGTTTGATTATTAACAATTAATTGAGAAAGTAAAATTTGCACGGCAATTATTAATTTTTATTACATGTTTTCATCAGGAATTGAACAAAAATTTAGTTTAATTAAACAATATTTTTTTCAATATAGTTAGTTTTTCACAATCAGTTGAAATGTTGTTAAAATACTATAAAACAAAATAAAAGATGTTAATGAGTTGTTAATAACATTTAGTAAATCACATTGTCAATTATTTAGTCTGATTTTTTTTAACACAATTAACAGAAATATAATAATAACAAATAAAATATTAAAATAAATTTATTATATATATATTCAATATGAAAGTCGAAACTAAAAACCAAAGGTTAACTACTTTTACAAACGCCGAACTTATAAAAAAAATATTGGAATTTAAAAAAAATAAAAATGTAGTAATATTGGCGCATTTCTATCAAATACCGGAAATACAGGATATAGCAGATTACGTTGGAGATAGTCTGGGATTAGCACAAAATGCTTCAAAAGCCGATGTAAATATGATTGTTTTTGCAGGAGTTCACTTTATGGCTGAAACTGCAAAAATTCTTAATCCTGATACAAAAGTTGTAATACCTGATTTGGAGGCAGGATGTTCATTAGCTGATTCATGTCCTAAGGATAAATTTTCTGATTTCAAATCCAAATATCCTGATTATAAGGTAATTTCATATATAAATTGCACTGCTGATATTAAAACCATGTCGGATGTAATCTGCACTTCAGGAAATGCAGTTAAATTGGTTGAATCATTCCCAAAAGAAGAAAAGATAATATTTGCACCTGATAAAAATTTGGGAGGATATATAAATAGCGTAACCGGCAGAAGTATGGTTTTATGGGACGGTACCTGTGAAGTTCACGATATTTTGTCAACTGAGGCAATTATTAATCTTAAAGTAAAAAATCCAGAAGCTAAACTTATAGCTCATCCCGAATGCCGGGCTCCTGTACTTGAGTTAGCGGATTATGTAGGTTCAACAACAGGAATGCTTAAATATACAATGCAGGATAATTCTAAAAAGTATATTGTAGCAACTGAAACAGGTTTACTGCACCAAATGAGAAAAAATTGTCCTGAGAAGGAATTTATAGTAGTTCCGGCTGATGAAACGTGTTCATGCAATGATTGCCCATATATGAAAATGAATACCTTAGAAAAACTATATTTGTGCATGAAAAATGAGAATCCGGAAATAATACTTCCGGAAAATGTAATAGAACAAGCAAAAAAACCTATAATAAGAATGCTCGATATATCTAAAAAACTGAATTTGATAAAATAATGAAAAAGTCACTTTTATTTTTATTGTTTATTGTATCCTTTTTTGGATTAAAGGCTCAAAATGAAGTTAATCCAAATGGTTATAATATTTTTTATTATGAAAACGGAAGTGTTTCAAGTGAGGGGTATATGAAAGAAGGAGAACCAGACGGATACTGGAAAACGTATTATGAAAACGGTATAATTAAGTCGGAGGGTAACAGGAAAGATTTTGAACTTGACAGTATATGGACATTTTACAGTGATTCGGGAAAAGTAGTACTGCAGATTACTTATTCGGGAGGAAAAAAGAATGGGATGAGGAGAACTTTTCATGAGGATGAGGTTATAGAAGAAAACTTTGAGGATGATGTAAAACAGGGATTTACATACTATTATTATCCGAATGGGAAGATTAGAAAAGAAGTGAATTTTGTTGATGGATTGGAAGAAGGAACAGGTAAAGAGTATTCTGCCGATGATGGAAGAGTTATTAAAATGATTTATTACAAAAAAGGTTTTACTATCGACATTGAATATGTAAACAGGATTGATAAAGCGGGAATGAAGCAGGGCAAATGGAAGTTTTTTTATCCAAGTGGAGTTATCAGGTTGGAAAGTGAATATAAAAATGATATTAAACATGGATATTTCAAGGAATATTCAGAAGATGGAAATTTATTGTTAACATCAAAGTATATTGACGGAGTATTGCAAGAGGACGTTGCTGAATTTGTTAAACTCGAAATAAAAACGGAGTATTATTCTGATGGTAATGTGAAGATAGTTGCAAGTTATAAAAATGATGTACCGGAAGGTATAAGAAGAGAATATTCGCAGGAAGGAGAAATAATAAAGGGATATATTTTTAAAAAGGGAAGTGTTGTAGGCGAAGGAATAATTGATGAAGAAGGAATCAAAGATGGTCCGTGGAAAGAATATTTTAATAATGGAGCTTTGAAATCAACAGGTACTTATGATAAAGGGAAAAGTATAGGAGAGTGGAAGTTTTATCATCCAAACGGACAGTTGGAACAAATCGGAAGTTATAATAATGATGGAAAAGAAGATGGAACATGGACGTGGTATTATCCCACAGGTGATTTGCTTAGAGAAGAAAGTTATTTTAATGGAATGATTGATGGTTACAGTATTGAATACGATGAATTTGGGATGGTTATCTCGGAAGGTGAATACATTGAAGATTATAAAGAAGGGAAATGGAAATATAATTATGGAGACCTCGGGGAGGAAGGAGAATATTTGAATGGAATGCGCCATGGTTTGTGGAAAAGCTATTATTCTGATGGAGCTATTAATTTTGAAGGTAAGTTCATTGATGATAATCCGAACGGAAGGCATATCTGGTACTGGTCAAACGGTAATAAAAAAAATGAAGGTAATTATATTATGGGCTTAAAAGATGGTGAATGGATTAAATACAACTATGATGGCACACCATTTTTAAGTATTTATTATAAAAATGGTATTGAAAAAAGATACGATGGAATACGGGTAAAAATTTATGATGAAGTGGAGGAAAACTCAGGAGGCAATGAGAATTATTAATCTTTATCTAATAAGCTTATAACAGTTTTATTCTTTTTAACAGGGACTACTTTCATAAGAGGACTGACTAAATAAATGCGATTATTATCTAATCTTTTACATTTATATCTTTTTCGCATTCTTTCAAATTTTATAAATGTTAAGCCATTATAAATTTGAAAAACAGAATTGTCAGGCAATTCTTCGAGCGTTAAATATTTATTATTCCCATCATACTTTCTTAGTATTAATAATAATGCCTTACTGGCGGAAGGTGAAGACGGATTATAAAGATATGTATTCAATATATTAAGAATGTCTTTTGGAAATACGCCTTCATGTGTAAAATTTTGCATAAGTTCTCTGAATTCCGTTTTCCATTCTATACCATGAGGCTTAACGTTCTTTTTATATTTTCCCCAAACTTTAAGATGAGCAAATTCATGAACTAAAGTTATAAGAAAATGGTATTTATTCAAATCGTGATTAACCGAAATTCTGTGATATTTATAATGTAATGGTGGTCGGTAATCACCGAGTTTAGTAATCCTGGTCCTGTTAATTTTTAGCTGAACATTATAAAATTCCAGCCATTCGAAAATTACAGGAACTGATTGTGTAGGCAGATATTTGTATAATAGATCCTTATATGTTTTCATTTACAGACATATTTAATTTAACATTTTGATTTGTCTGACTGAATCTAGGACAATTCTTGCATTTTCGGGTATGTTTTGTTGAAGCGCAGGCGCTAAAAAGTAAAACCGAAATCATAAATGAAAGTATCAGGAGTGTTAATTTATTTTTGAACATTTAATAAGGATTTCTTATTATTAACGTTCAAAATTATGAAAATTGCTTGACTCTAAATATTTTATCATTATTTTAGCAGAAATATTATTTAAACCATGTTAAGTCGTTTTGGTAAATATATAATACTGATGTTAAAAGTTTTCCGCAAACCGGATAAAATGCAGGTTTTCCGGAGGCAGTTTTTCATCGAGATTAATAATTTAGGTGTAGAATCACTTGGTATTGTAGCTGTTATTTCTGTTTTTATGGGAGCTGTTGTTGCTATTCAAACAGCGTATAATATCGACAGCCCTTTAATACCATTGAAAATGGTGGGATTTACCGTACGACAATCTGTTATACTGGAATTTTCACCTACAATTATAAGCTTGATTCTTGCAGGAAAAGTAGGATCACGCATTGCTTCTGAAATAGGAACAATGAGAGTAACCGAACAGATTGATGCATTAGAAATTATGGGTATCAATCCTGCAAACTACCTGATTTTTCCTAAGGTTACGGCAGCTATGGCTTTTAATCCTGTAATAATTATTATAAGTATGGGATTCGGATTGGTTGGCGGATGGCTGGTATCAGTTTTTACGAATCTTTATACATCGCATGAATATATTGATGGTATAAGATCGTGGTTTGAAGGATACACAATTATTTATGCGCTTATTAAAACAGTCGTTTTTGCCTATCTTATCACTTCTATTTCAGGATTTATGGGATTTATTGTTAAAGGAGGTGCCATCGAAGTCGGTGCGGCAAGCACTAAGGCTGTGGTTTGGAGTAGCATTATGATTATTTTATTCAATTTAATTTTGACTCAACTATTGTTGTCATGATTGAGGCGAACAACATATCGAAATTTTTTGGTGATAATCAAATATTGAAAAATATAAATGTGAGGTTTGAAAAGGGGAAGACAAATCTAATTATAGGGCGAAGCGGTTCCGGGAAAACGGTTTTAATAAAATGCCTTGTCGGTCTGCTCGAAGTAGATGAAGGTTGTATTATGTTTGATGACAGGAATTTTTCACATATGACGTTTGTCGAAAGGAAGAAGGTCAGGAAAGAAATTGGTATGCTTTTTCAGGGAGGAGCTCTTTTCGACTCGATGACAGTGGAAGAAAATGTGATGTTTCCTTTAACAATGTTTACTAATCAATCATTGGAAGAGAAAAAAGAGAGAGTAGATTTTTGTCTGAAATGGGTAAATCTTGAAAATGCAAATAAATTATTGCCTTCTGAATTGAGTGGCGGAATGACTAAACGTGTGGCGATTGCCAGGGCCATTTCTATGAACCCGAAATATTTATTCTGTGATGAACCCACCTCAGGTCTTGATCCTCAAACCTCAGGTGTTATTGATGATTTAATCAGCAGGCTGACTGAAGAATTTCAAATGACAACAGTGGTTAATACCCACGATATGAATTCGGTAATTAAAATCGGCGACAAAATATCTTTTATTTATCAGGGGCAGCTTTGGTGGGAAGGAGATAAAAAACAGGTGCTTACCACAGAGAATAAAGAATTAAATGATTTTGTTTTTGCAACTGAGTTAACGAAGCGATTGAAATGACGTGATAAATTGAATTTTATGAATTTTATCGACATAATATTAATTATTCCAATCATCTGGTTTGCTTATCAGGGATTTAAAAGAGGATTGGTTATTGAACTGACTTCGCTCCTTGCCCTTATCCTTGGTATTTATGCAGCCCTTTACTTTTCGGGCTATGCAGCAAATTTTTTAACCAACAACCTGAATATCGGGCCAAAATATGTTACCATTATTTCTTTTATCATCACTTTTATTGTAGTTGTTGTTATCGTTTTTTTTATCGGGAAGATTTTGGAGAAATTAATTAACATGATTGCTCTGGGATTTATAAATAAACTTGCCGGTGGGGTTTTTGGTATTCTGAAGGCTGCGGTATTCATGAGCATAATTTTGCTAATCATCAATCATTTTAATGATAAATTCATTTCAAACGAAAAAAAGGATAACTCTCTATTGTATGCCCCTATTGAAGGAATAGCTCCTTTACTTTGGCAAAAGTTAGAGGATATGGGAAATCCGAAAACAGAAGAATTTAAGGAAGATGCAGTGCAGATGACCGTTTATACTAATTCAAAAATCGTCAATCGATAAATAGATTAACTATCAATCATCAATCGTTTATCCCTTTATTGTCTTCATCCCAAGCAACTCTTTCCCTTCTATGTATTCCAGCATGGCGCCTCCGCCAGTAGAAATATAGCTTTAATTTATTTATTAGATTAGAAATCCAAGCCCATCAAATCGTTGAGAACATCATCAACAACGAAAAATATTTTTCCCGGGCTTATATCTTGACTTCCCGCATATAATTTTGTATATTTGAGCCCTATATAAATATCAAAACATACAAAATATTAACTACTAAAACTTACTACCATGAAAAAGCAAATCGTTTTACTTTTCGTTACATTTTTATCATTTTCTCTTTATGCACAAACAACCATACCAGGAGGTGATATTAGTAGCGGGACCTGGACTTCAGCAGGAAGTCCTTATGAAGTTACCGGTAATATAACATTACCCTCCGGCAATACCTTAACTATTGAACCGGGTGTTGATGTCGTTTTTCAGGATGACTATTCTTTTACTGTTGAAGGTAAGCTGCAGGCAATTGGGATTGATATTGACAGCATTTGGTTTTACCCGGCAGATACACTTGTTAGCTGGCAGGGGCTCCGGTTCATCAACCAAAACACCAACGGGCAGGATAGTTCAAAACTGGTATATTGTAAAATCAGGTATGGAAATGCCGATGGATCCGGGGAAGACGCCAAAGGAGGTGGAATATACTGCAATAACTCCTCTGAATTGTTAATTAATAACTCCGAATTGAGCCATAACCTGGCTGATATAGGGGGCGGGATCTATTGCGATGCATCATCCCATCCGTTGATTGTTGAAACTATTATTAAATATAACCAGGCAAATTTTGGTGGCGCTATTTATGGTGATTATAGCAACTTTCAATTAAGCTCCAGTCTGGTCAGATTTAATCAGGCCACTGTCAATGGGGGGGGTATTTATTGTAATGGTGGCTCACCTGTATTCACCAGCGATACGATATCAAATAACCAGGCAAATGAAGGGGGTGGTATGTATTCCAATAATTCAAATATCACTATTTCAAGCAGTAGTATCCATTCCAATATTGCGCTAACAAATGGAGGTGGGATATTTCAACTTTCAAGCACCTGTAATATTTTCGATACTGATATTTCGTTTAACGAGGCACAAGGTTCAGGTGGGTATCAAGGAGGAGGAGGCATATATATCAGATATGGAAGTTTGAACCAGACCAATGTATCGCTTAATAGCAATTCAACAAACCAGGCAGGTGGAGGAATACATTGCCAAAACGCAATAATAATTGCCGACACAGTGGAAATAATCAATAACACTGCAATAGGAACTGGTGGTGGAATCTATTCCCACGACCACGATAATATTAATTTCTTAAACTCGCAATTTAATAATAATCAGGGCATCATGGGAGGAGGTATTTATACCAGCCAATACTCAGAAAGTTATTTTGAGAATGTTACCTTTCTTGGCAACAAAGCTACTGACTTTGGTGGGGGTGCATCATTTGCACACTCATATTGTAATTTAGTTAATGTCGAATTTAGGCATGATACGGCAAACATTGGAGGAGGAATTGCCTTGTATCAATGTTATAGTTTTCAACTAGAGAGGGTCCTAATTTCGGATAATGTTGCAAGTGATAAGGGCGGAGGGGTTTTATTCAGGGATTCACCCGGCACTAGTGTGGATTTCATTAATGTAACATTCAGTAAAAACACTGCTGTAAATGATGGAAAGGCCATTTATACAACTGTTAGTGATAACCTAACAATCAAGAACTGTATTGTCTGGGATCATTTGTCCCCTGCAATTTCAGGTAGTGGTGTAATTACCGCAACTTATTCAGATATAGAAGGGGGATATGCTGGTACCGGGAATATCAACCAGGATCCACTTTTTGTTGACCCGGCTAACGGAGACTTTCATCTAACCTGGCACGATCCCCCCACTTCTTGGTATCTTAAGTCCCCTTGTATTGATAAAGGAGATCCGCTTTCACCTTCTGACCCTGATGGAACTATTGCTGATATGGGCCCTTATTATTATCACCAAACATTTACTTCTATTTCAGGGAATATCAGTGATACCTTGAAGTGTTCAGAAAGTCCGTATTACGTTTTTGGTGACTTAATCATTCCGGTTGGAGATAGTCTGGTTATTGAACCTTGTGTAAATTTAGTATTTCAGGGGGATTACCGGTTACAGGTTGAAGGTCAACTAAAAGCAATAGGAAGTTACCCGGATTTAATATGGTTTTATCCGGCTGACACAGCTATTGGTTGGCAAGGCATTAGGTTTCTAAATCAAAATAGCAACGGACAGGATAGTTCAAAATTGTATAGTTGTTTTATTAGGAATGCAAAAGCTGATGGACCTGATGAAGATTCAAATGGTGGTGGTGTCTATTTTAATAATTCATCCGAAGTTGAAGTTCATAGTTGTGGGATAGGATTTAATTATGCTGAAGAAAAAGGAGGAGGAATTTATTGTGATCCATATTCAAGTCCAGCAATTATATCTTCATCAATTGAATTTAATGATGCAACTTTTGGAGGTGGCATTTACAGTGATTCATGTGATATATATCTTAATCTTGTAACTATAGGGGAAAACAATGCAATAAAAGGAGGTGGTATTTATTTAAACAAAGGAACTGCAGAGCTCATAGATGTAAGTATTGAATACAATGTCGCTAATGTAGGTGGAGGTATTTATAGTGATAGCTGTGACCTTCAAATTTATAATTATGATATTTATTTCCCTCCAGATATTTACAGTAATACTGCACAATGGGGTGGAGGTGGCATTTACATAGTTGGGGGGTCAGGTAACTTTGAGAATACATATATTAGATATAATAATGCTACTTATCATGGTGCAGGTATCTTGAGCGATTGGTGTGATTTAACATTATCAAATTTAGCAATTAATCAAAACACTTGTAACTACATAGGAGGAGGATTATACTGCTATTCAACTATCCTGAATCTTGATAGTTGTGAAATTAAGAATAATATATCATTACAAGGTGGTGGTATATTCCATAGTTTTGGTGAATTTACAATTTCGAATTCAGAATTCAAATATAATCAAAGTGAAGAAGCGGGGGCAATTTATTTACAGGAATCGGAAGGTGATATTTATAATTCTTTGGTATCAGAAAATAGTTCCGCCAGCCTTGGTGGAGGCATTTTGTCTTACTATTCCTCTTTAAACGCTTTTGATATGGAGATTTCAAGGAATGTTGCCCACCAGGGTGGAGGTCTAGTAATTCAAAATTCTATTACAATTCTGAAAAATGTGATAATTAGTGAAAACGAAGCAACTAGTGGACCTGGAGGTGGAATATTTGTTGCTGGTTTGGCAAATTCAATTGATATTGATAATGTTACCATAACAAATAATATTGCCTCTTTGGAAGGAAAAGCAATATATATTCCTGGAGATACAATCAATATTAAAAATAGTATCATTTGGAACCATGCTTCTCCAATTATAAGTGGCTCTGGTAATTTTAATGCCACATATTCAAACATTGAAGGGGGTTGGAGTGGTATTGGTAATATAAATCAAGATCCACTATTTACCAATCCTTTGAATGGAGATTATCATCTCAGTTGGGTTAATTTTCCAATAAATGATACTTTAAAGTCACCTTGTATTGATAGTGGTGATCCAAACTCACCTTTAGACCCAGACAGCACAAGGGCAGATATGGGGGCTTTTTACTATCATTATGATCTTACTCCATTTATCCCATTAATAACTTCAATTCAAGATATTCCCAATGATCAGGGAAAGCAGGTTATTATTTCCTGGGACAAAAGTATATTGGATGATGACATCTATAATGTAATTACTAAGTATTCTATCTGGCGCCAACAAAACTGGGCCAAAACCCCATGGGAATACATCGGGGAAACGCCAGCCCACTTTTTTGATGAATATGCCTATATAGCACCTACCATCAGCGACTCAACAGCAGCAGGAGTTCCCTATTATACGTATTTGGTTTCAGCCGAAACAGCTAATCCCTATGCTTTTTATAATTCCTTAGCGGATTCTGGTTATTCAGTAGATAATCTGGCACCGGAGCCTCCTAAGGGGTTTTATGGTTATCAGGAGGATGACTTGATCAAATTATTCTGGGACCAGGCTGGTGAAGATGATTTTGATTATTTCGCACTTTACAAAAGTTTCGACCCGAATAATTTTCTGTCCGTTCCTTATGTAACATTATCGGATACAACCTATGATGATCCTGATTTAAGCAACGATACATTGTATTACAAATTAACAGCATTTGATTATAATGGCAACGAAAGCCCTTTTTCCGAAACAATTGAAATCATAACCGGGAAAAATCTAAACCTTAAGGTATTCCTTGAAGGGCCGTTTTTTATCACACAAATGATCCCTTTTCTGAACCTGGGCGGATACATCCCGCTGACCCAGCCTTACAACCAACCACCCTGGAATTATACCGGTGACGAGGCAGTTGGTCAAATACCAAACAGTGATATTGTAGATTGGGTGTTGCTGGAATTCAGGGATGCAACTGATCCTGCTTCAGCCGGCGGCTCCACGGTCATTTATAAAACTGCCGCTTTTCTCAAGGGGGATGGGACTATTGTAGGACTGGATGGTACAAATCCACCCAAAGTCAACCTGGATTATGTCCACAACCTTTACCTTGTGATGTGGCACCGCAACCACGTGGGTGTTTTAAGTGCGTTGCCGGTGGTGGAGACTGAAGGCAGCCTTGTTTATGATTTTAGCGATTCCCCGGATAAAGTATGGGGCGGCAATAAGACATCCAAATTCCTGAACAATGGCATTTGGGGTTTGATGGCTGCTGATGGCAATGCCGATGGACAAATTGACAACAAGGACAAAAATGATGTTTGGTATCTGCAATTATTTTTGTCAGGATACCTGCAAGGTGATTTTGATATGAATACCCAGGCTGGTATGGATGATAGAACTTTATGGGAAGAAAATGCCGGTAAAGGAAGTTTTGTACCTGAGTAAATCGGTGTTAGTTATGTCATGATATTTTTGCCTGCCCGACTGGTCAGGCTGCAAACTCGTTTAGTATCATTTTATATTATTTCTTCCAGAATGAAGATGTAAAAATGATTAAGACCGTAAACAATTCCAGTCTGCCTAATAGCATTAATAAAGAAAGGAACCATTTTCCCATATCCGGAATCCAGGCGTAGTTATGAGCCGGACCTACTTTCCCGATACCCGGACCGATATTTCCCAATGTTGCAATAGTAGAGCCGATAGCCGACTTAAAATCAAGCCCGAAAAGAGTCATTACAAATGTGCCGATAAAAAATATAGTTAAATAAATCAGGAAAAAAGCCATTACCTTAAAAATAATATCCTGCGAAACAGCTTTGCCATTGAATTTAACGGGAATTATCGCCTGTGGGTGAATAGAACGTTTTAATTCAGCGGAACTGTTTTTAAGTAATAAAATATGTCTGGCAATTTTTATTCCCCCACCGGTAGAACCGGCGCTTCCGCCGACAAACATTAACAAAAAAATAAAAAACCACAAAAATCCTGGCCAGTTCAAATAATCGGATGAAACAAAACCGGTAGTTGTTATAATTGAAACTACCTGGAACAATGAATCTCTGAACGTTTTCTCAATATTATTAATATTACTGTAAAGTATCCAGATAAATGTAATCAATACTGTAAAACAGAGAATAAACAGTAAATAATACCTGTATTCTTCATTTTTCCAAATATTTTTGAATTTTCCCTGTAAAGCAAAATAATGTAAGGTGAAATTCGTTCCGGCAAGGAACATAAAAACTATTAAAACGTATTGAATATGGGCTGAATAATTAGCAACACTTGCGTTTTGTGTGGAGAATCCTCCCGTAGCCATTGTGGCAAATGAATGGCATAATGAATCAAACAGGTCCATACCGCCGAGCATTAAAAGGATTGTTTCAACAAACGTTAATAATACATAAATCAACCACAAACGTTTTGCAGTCTGAGTGATCCTTGGATGAAGCTTATCAGGGGCAATACCGGGCATCTCTGCAACAAACAACTGCATACCGCCAATGCCCAAAAGAGGGAGAATAGCTACGGAAAGTACAATAATACCCATTCCTCCTATCCATTGTGTCATACTCCGCCAGAAAAGAATTCCCTTAGGCACAGATTCAATATCAGTTAAAATAGAGGCGCCTGTAGTTGTGAATCCTGAAATGGTTTCAAAAAAGGCATCCGTAAAATTGGGTATGGCACCGCTTATCAGATATGGTAATGTTCCGAACAATGAAATTACTAACCAGGCAATTGAAACGATAATGTATCCTTCGCGTCTCCCAATATTTTTCCTGGCATTTTTTGTATAGTACCAAATACCCCCCCCACTGATGAGAGTTATAATGCCACTTATTAATAAACTGAAACTTTTTTTTTGAAAATAATAAGTTGAAAACGGAATGCCGGTAAACATAAACAAGCCTTCCAGTATGAGCAGGAACCCAATGATATTTAATATTATCTTAAAGTTTATTTTAGACATTATTTTATCCTAAAATAAAGGGTTTGGGCTTAAACATCTTTTCAACTTTTGGTACTGCTTTCGGAAATGAAAGAACCACCACCCTGTCATTCGGTTTTATTTGAAAATCACCGACAGCAATAAATGCTTCCTTGTCTCGAATAATACCCCCAATAATACAACCGTCAGGAGTATTTAAATCGCGTATCTTCTTTTTTGTAACCGGAGAATTTTTTTTGGCTACGAATTCAAAAACTTCAGCATCAATTCTACTCAAACACTTTAACTTGGTAACTTCAGCTCCATGTGTAAACCTGGAAATATATCCTGCTGTTATTAATTTTTTGTTGATAATCGTATTAATTCCTATGCTTTGTGCAATATCAATGTAATCAATATTTTCAACCAGGGCAATTGTTTTTTTTGCGCCAAGTTTTTTTGCATGAAGGCAAGTAAGAATATTCGTTTCCGAATCATCTGTTACGGCAATAAAAGCATCAATATTTTCAACACCCTCATCCTTCAGCAATTCAATATTTCTGGCATCACCGTTAATAACAAGGGTTTTTTCAAAATCATTCACTATGATTTCACAACGCTTTTTATCAGATTCAATTAATTTAATATTAAGGTTTTTTCCTAATTTTTTGGCTGTTCTTCTTCCAATTCTTCCGCCGCCGACTATTATAATATTGTTAATCGTTAAACGCTGTTTTCCTCCCAACTCTAATAAAGTTGTAATACCATCGGACTTAGTGATTACATAAGCCAGATCGTTCTCCAGAAATTTATCGCTGCCTGTTGGAATAAATGCTTTTGAATCGCGAAGGATAGCAATTGCCCTAAAATTTAAAATAGGAAATTCTTTTGCAATTTCATTTAGCGTTTTGTTAACGACCGGAGCACCTTTTTCCAGATTTAGTAAAAAAAGCGATAAACGACCATAGGAGAATTTAAAAATTTCTGTTGCTGCTGCTTGTTTTAACAAGTCGATAATATTATTAGCCGCAATACTTTCCGGGCTTACGATTTCGTCAACGCCCATGCTGAGAAACAGTTCTTTAATATCTTTCCTCAGATATCCGGGGTCGCTCACCCTTGCAATGGTGCGTTTAGCACCAAGTTTTTTGCTGACCGCAGCAGTAAGAAGATTAGTTTGTTGATCGTGAAGAACAGAAATCAATAAATCAGCTTTGCTTACCCGAGCTTCTTTTAAAACCTTGGGGTCGGTTGAATCGCCTGTTATTGTTAGCAAATCAGTATGCGACTCGATCAGCCTTAACAAATCTTCATGGGGATCAACTATCGTAATATTATGATTCTCACCGTGTAGCATTTTTGCCAGGTGAAATCCTACTTCTCCGTCGCCGGCAATGATGATATTCATAATTAAAATTTAATTAATTGCGTTGCGAAATAACGGTATAATTTTTAAATAATCAATAATAATTAAGAAATTTATAGAAATACAAATTTACTTCTTTGCTTGTTTGTGTTTTAGCCCCTCAGAAAGTCGGACAAGGTTATAGTTAAAAATCTATAAATTTGTACGATTATGACAAGAAAAAGAACATTTACCAAGGAAGAAAAGCTTCAGTTTTTACAAGAGGCTGAACAAAATGGTGTAAAGAA
>JADHVR010000127.1 GCA_016783885.1 Bacteroidales bacterium | reverse complement strand
ATGGATTAAATTACATTGCGGGAAAAAGGATGCATAAAGTAAATAACATGGCTGAATTAGGTACGATACTGGCTCATATTGACGGCGGAGTGCCGAACATCGGAATAAAGATACCTAAGGTTACAGAAATGTATCTTGGACAATTGATATATTTCTTTGAAATGGCATGTGCCTTAAGCGGATACATCCTCGGTGTCAATCCATTCAACCAGCCCAGCGTTGAAGCATATAAAAAAAATATGTTCGCCTTACTTGGAAAACCGGGTTACGAAAAGGAAACGGAAGAAATCAACAGACTACTTTAAATCGAAGCTTGTCTTCCCTATTTCAAAATTATCAGCGTAAACAGTTACATTGTAAGTGCCGACCATAGCAGGATCTTCTTTAGATTTCTTTGTCCAGAATAAGCATATATTAGCTTCAGTATTTTGATAGTTGATTTCTTTTTTCGATGTATATTCCATTTGCTTTCCCTGGTATTCGAAGGTGTAAGCACCTCCAATTTTTTGAGTAACAACCACCTTGTCAGGACGAACTATTCTTATATAAATGATTTTAATACCAGGTTCAATCAGATTATTTTCTCCAAGTGAAAAACAAACTTTTACCCTTTCAATTTTTTTAGCTTTATCGGTTTCTCTTTCTCTGCCACTACCGGTATATCTTATTCCTTTAGCCGAAACATTATAAGCTTTCAAGACGGCTGCCTGTGTTACTTTATCAATCAATTCTTCCTTCTCTATGGTCAATTCGCGTGTTATATTCTGCTCACGTGAAAATTGCTGCCTGATTTTTTCATTTTCTTCTTTTAATTCCCTGTTCACGGTAAATAGAGAATCCATCTGATGAACGTAGCCCTGAGTGATTTTCCTAAGAAGCCCAAGTTTTTTGTTAACTTTCCTGTATTCCCATTTATAATTTAATAATTGTTGTATTTCTTTCGCATTAGCCTTGATAATACTGTCTTTAATGGCAAGTGAATCGGACAGTGTGCCATATTCCATTTTAACACTGTCATGTGCAGCCATTAGGTCTTTAAGTTCATACTGTAAAATAGTTCTTTGAATATCCTTTTCTTTAAGCATTTTATTATAATTATTCATTTTCGGTATGAACCAAATAAGTAATGCCACAATAACGATTAATACAAGTATTGCAAGTATTTTCCATCTTTTAGTACCCGGCTTGTTTTCAGGTTGATAGACTGTACCATTCGGTTTATCTGGTGTTTGTGCCATGTCTTTTGATAATTACTTAGTTATTTTGAATTTTTTTGCAAATATAAATGTAAATTTGAAATAAAGATTCAAGATAAAAGGATTTTTTGAAATAGCATAGGGAAGAAGGGATGAATGGGTGAAAGGGTGAGTGGGTGAAAGGGTGAGTGGGTGAAAGGGTGAGTGGGTGAAAATATCATTTATATAAATCCTTCTTTCAGAAATAAAAAATTATATTGACCACTTTTCGGGTTCTTGAATCATTTTTACAATCATACCTAAAATGTGGTCATATTTATAGTATAAATCGTCATGGGTTTTACTATCAATATATTCACATGCCTCGGCAAAATCCAGCCAAACTTGAGTTTCAGCCGCTTCTCCTTCTGCGTCTGATAATTTTGAAACAAAAGCTTTCGGATACCTCCTCTTTCGAAAAGCCTCTGCAATGTTAGATGCAACGGACCTAGAACTCCTCCTTATTTGATCCGTCAGGGAATATTTTTCCTCTTTTGGAAATGTCTTAGATATATTAAATATTTCCATTGCAGTTTCAAATGCTAATTGATAAACCGCTAATTCTTTGTGTGTTCTGATAAGTTTCATTATATTATCGTATTAAATTAATAATTCTGATCTTATATTTACTTGTTCACCCATACACCCCCTTGCCCATTCTCCTTTTCACCAATTCGCCCATTCTCCCCCTCTCCCATTCGCATTTTCATCATCCTCTTTACTTTATACTTTTGTCTTGCTTTAATGAGCCGGTTTGCCGGGATATTTAAAATGCTCTCCCGTTTCATCTACAATCTTCCTGTACCATTCTTCGCCATAACCGGGTTGTTTAACACCAGGAGTATAATATATATAACCATCAGGAACTTCTCTTTTGGTTTTTATATTACCATCCATGTACTTTGTGAAGAGATACGTATAGAAGTTAAGCCAGTATTTAACAGTTTCATTTCCCGTTGTAACAGAATAGTCAGTCAATAATGCAATAGCAGCATCTTTATCACTATCATATAAAGCAAGCGCTTTTTTATCTATCTCCTTAGTTTCCTTAAGGAATTTGTTTTCCAGTTTTGTCTGTTCAGACCTGATTTCGGGATAAATGTAATTATACCTTGTATAGGCAAAGTTTGAAACCAGATTAAAAACCCAAAATGCAGCATCAAAAGTAAATTCCATTATAGAGCCGTTACCTCTTTCATAAGCTTCAGGAACTTTGGTAATGCTTGAGTACATAGGTACAAATACAGTACTTGCTGCATCGTCCACGCCAAACCAATAGATACCGCCAATCGGGTCGGGCAACCATGACCTTGACTGTGTAACAAAAATAAAACCTGTTTGCTGGGTTGCAGTAGCTCTTTCGTTTATATAAGTCTCTTCATCCAATTTCCAGGAAAGAGGTCTCCAGCGATAAGGGCAGGCAAAAGGTCCGGCGCCAATATCTTTGGTCATATCCAATGGAGTACCTTCAAGGTGATCGCGCATATAATCCATTACATCTTCAACAGCGATTTTTCTGTCGGGTTTGATCCAGAGCGGCATCCTGTTTTTAAGGTTATGACCTGAAGCATAATCGTAATATTTATCCATTCCTTCCTTCACACTTCTGAAAAAAGACCAGACCCTTACTTCGCAAAATCTTGCTCCGCCAAAATCAACAGGAGCATAAGTGTCGGAAAAACTGAAATCTTTGTCCTCTCCATCGAACCATTCTTTTTCCCTGGCAAATGAAATTACATCATCGGCATAGAAGCACTCAATGCCAGGTTCGAAAATTTGATCTCTTTGTGAAAAAGTGATTGATTTTTCTCCGTCAGCCAAAGGGAAAGTCCTTATCCTTGCCTGGTTGGCATGGGCACATACATATCCGTCAGGAATTCTTAAAGCAACCCAAACGGCGCCTTTTTGTCCTTCACCTTTTCCTATCATTTCAAGAATCCAGACTTCATCAGGATCGGAAACGGAAAGGGACTCGCCGGAACTGCAATAGCCAAACCCGGCAACAAGCTCCATCATAATTTTGATAGCTTCTCTTGCTGATTTCGAACGCTGAAGTGCGATATACATCATGTTCCCATAGTCCATGATAGCATCAGGCTGAGAGCCAAGTTCAGGTCTTCCACCATAAGTAGTCTCGCCAATTGCCACCTGAAATTCATTCATATTCCCGACAACATTGTAAGTTTCACGTGCTTGCTCTATCTTCCCTAAAAATTTACCGGTATCCCACTCATAAACATCAAGCATTGTTCCTTCGGGATAGGTTGCTGCAGGCCAGTGATAAAGCTCGCCGTACAACACATGAGAATCGGCAGCATAGCTGATAAACGTCGATCCGTCAGTCGAAGCGCCTTTGGTAACGAGAAAATTAGTGCATGAAAAAGATTGAATATTCAAACCTAAAAAAATCAAACTTAAAATAAGATACGACAGTTTTTTCATAATAAAATATTTAAGTTGTTAAATGTTAATTTGGTGCAAAAATAAGAGAAAAATTTTTATATGTTAAAGTATTTATGTGTTCATGTGTTTACGTTGAAGATAGTTATGAGCCAGGTATTATAAAAAGACGTAGAGTTAAATGTTATTTGTTATTCGTTATTTGGAGAGTTTGATTCGGGAATCCGAGCAACCAGTAACCAGCGAGGCAATCCCATACGGGTTCATTTCATTTCACAAGCCTGTATGGGCAACAAGTATCGGCGTTAAAAACCGATATTGAAACCGGCGGAGATGGTGTTGTGGTTGCCGCGGAAAAATTCAGGTGTGTATTTAATAACCTGTTCTTCATTACCGGAGATATCGCTGTTTAAAATTTCAGCAAAAATATAGGCATTGTTGATAAACTCATAAGTTGCTTTGAAAGAAAAGGTTTGGTTTTGCCAGGTAACGTATTCCAAAAATGAATGAGTTGTAACTGTGCCATCTTCAATATATTCATAATCCGGACCGTGTTGAGCAAGCAAATAATACGCTTTAAAATGTAATCCCCTTATTGGTTTATATCCTAAACTTACATAGATTTCCTGGGAATTATCCCTTAGATAATAACCCAAGTTGTAATTATTCGATTCAAAAGTAAGAGTTGGAACCCTGTGTTCATAAGTAATAGGCATTGACATTGTATATTCTGTTGTGATTGAGATATTATTTACCGGGAAATTGTTGGTCTTAAAGCCAACTTTTGCACTCCAAAAATTGTGTTCATCCTTCTTGCCAATCCTGTCTATTTTTAATTCGTCAATATACAGAGTGCCGTAAAGATGAAGATTTTTAATTTGTCTTGAACTAATATCGAGGAACATCTGGGAGTTCTGATTATCAATATATGCATTAACTGTATGGTCAATTGACTTGTAAAACATTACAGGTATCAGGTAGGCGGGATGGACATTCATATCGCTGTAAATAATAGAGTTCCCGATTGAAATATTCAGTCTTTTCCATGGTGTGAATGTGAACATATTGGCAGCGATATATTTTTGACGATATACTTCACGGTAACCATTCTGGTAATGATATGACCTGGTGCTGTCAATTACCATTGATACCAGCCATCCGTGAATATAATTCAACTCGAACCATTTCACCGGTTTAATCCTTAATTTTATATGAGCAAAAGAGGGCGGTCGTTCAGTTAATATATTTGCACCATGATAATTATTTCCCCAGGATAAGTGGTCTTTAACTAAACTGAATGATCCCCATTTCCAGGCATAAGTAACTCCGCCGCGCATTTCGCTGTAATCCCCTCCACCATCTTTTGTAAACTTATATACACCGCCCTGGCGTAAAGTAAAGTATTCAGGCATTGAAATTCTTTTACTTTCGTTATTGTCTCTCAGGCTGGCATAAAAAGCCCAGTGTTTACCCACATAAGCAAATGCTTCGGCGCCTCCCCAACGATGATATATAGAACCGTTCTCATTGAAAAAATAATTAATACCCCATATAGGTTTGACCGAAATCGTGAATAATTTATCCTTATAAAATATACCGAACGGGTTAATAGCAGTTGCGAAGTTTTTATTCTTTTTAAAAATATCGAATTTAGAAGGATAATCCGGTAATGAGTCTATTTCCAATTTATATTCCAGTAAATAAAATTCAAGTTCTGTATTTTGTCTTTTATTCAATTGTTCTGTATCCGATTCTGCTTCCTTAAGTTTATCAGCAATGAACATTCTGCTGTATGGTTTAATGACTGAGTTTAAATCAATAATTTTTGAAGTGGCTAATTCATCAAGAAAATCATAGATGTTCTTGTCGGATACATGCTGATAAACATCTTGCGAGAATGAAGTTGCGGTTTGTAGCAGGAAGTATAAAAAAAAGAAATAGTACTTGAAGATTTGCATAAGATTTTTTTTTGGTTCTATTACTTTTTTAATGGGTCAATATTAATAAATTCCAAATAACAATATTCAAATAACAAATAAATCTCAAATAACAAATAATTAATATTCAAACGTTTGAAAAATTGAAATTTTTAAAATTGGAATTTATTTGTGTTTTGTTTTTTGCTATTTGGAATTTTCGTGCAAGCACTAATTACTTCGCGCATGTTTGAATAATATATTATAAAACGCATTAAAGAAATATTTTGTATCAGCTAAAAAAGGATGTTTTTCATACTCATCGAGATATTTTTCTTCCGATTCCATTATTTCATCAAATGTTTTAGGCAGGTCAACATAAAAGGGAGGAACAAGTCCCGGTTTATATTTCAGGCGTTTTTCCTTTAATTCATCGGTATATAAGTTAAAATAATGTTTGCTTAAGGGCCGCACACCGACTAATTTCATATCACCTTTCAATAGATTAAAAATCATGGGTAACTCATCGAGCCAGAATTTCCGCATGATCTTCCCTGTTGCTGTTACCCTGAAATCATTGCTGAATTTACCCCCTTCCTGTAAACTATGTTTATTATAAATGTATTCTTGTAAATACTCGGAATAGGCATGCATCGTACGCATTTTGTAAACTCCTAAAACTTTTCCGTTTTTCCCGTATCTTTTAAGCCTGATAAATAGCCCGTAAGTAGGATTGTAATCAAAAACAGGCTCTTTTACTTTTCTTACAACAAAATACAATTTCCCATCAATAAATTTTTCCTCAATACATTCGAATCCGCAGGAGTAAAGTCTGCCAAGCGTTTCTGCCCTTGAAAGCACCCTGTTTCTGCCAAGTGTAATAAAAAAATAAATGTTTTTCGTAACGAGAAGCTTTGGAAAAATCCGTGTAAAAACAACATCAAAAAAATAATAAATATAGTTTATAATAAAAGGATATTTATGAAGAATTCGTTCTTTTCGCAACAGGTATGTTTCAGCACTGTTAATAAAAATTCCTCCATGAGGCAGCTTTGCATTTACCGATTCAAAAAATTTGTTAATTCTCTGAATATTATTGATCTTTTGTAAATTTATTATGCTTTGATATTTGTTTTCAGGTAAATTATCAATATTAACTTTTGTAGTTGTTGAAATTAATAAGTTAGCCGGGTTTCCAACATCAATATATTTCGAAGCAAACTGATAAACGCTATCACTGCTTTCCTCAATAATGACCTTTCTTATTTGTTCACGGTTCTCAACATATTGTACTTCGTCTATTTTTTCTGATTCGATTTTAAAAGTTGGTTCAACCGGATAAATCTTTTGTTTTATCCTCTCTTCGTCTATCTCAGGAATTAGTATGGGTGTTCTGTACGAGAAATATAAATAACCCAAACCTGTTTCAAGGATCGTAGCTAATAAAATTGTTCCAAAAACTATCAGGCGGGAATAACCAAAAGCGCCGAAAGAATAAATTAAAGTAGTAATTACTGCGAGAGTAGTAATATTCGCAATAAAAATCGGAATTATTACATCTTTTGGTTTTCTGGCTTTATGAAGATCGTATTTAGCAATAAGAAGGGATACAAAAAGCCAAACTAACTCAAAAAACAAAAAAGGCTGGATATATGTTGGGAGATATATTCTTACTGTGGCAGGTTTTATCCAGGCAAAAAACAGAAAGGAAAAGAATACAATCAGAACATCAATAAGGATATAAATTATTTTCCTCTTAATGATCGCTTTTCTATTATTGGATTTATTATTTTCCATCCTGGTTTGAAAATGGATGTCAAAAGTAGTTAATTAAAGATAAAAGACAAAAGTTTAAAGTAAAAAGTACGGATTCAAGATAAAAGATAAAAGTTGAGTTCACTCTGAAAAATCACTTTTTCGCCACTACCCCGAAAGCTTTCGGGGCTAAAACACAAAATCCCACCAAAGGTATTTGGCTGGTATATATTATTTTGTGAAATTTTGTCCCGAAAGTTTTCGGGATGGCGTTTTTGTGGCATTTTTTAATTTTTGATTTTTCGAAGTAGATGGTTTAGCCCCCTATTAATCGGACTATTTTAATTTCGGTTCAAATATACGTATTTTTTACTCATAATTTTCATAATATTGCCTTAGCAAGGAACGACCGATGGCGACCTTTGTGCCGGTGGTTGTTGAAGTGTTTCG
>JADHVR010000048.1 GCA_016783885.1 Bacteroidales bacterium | reverse complement strand
TAATATTACAAATTTCTTTCTTAATATAAAAATATTTTCATACTTATTGTGTGAAACCTGTTGGGTCACAAACCTTTCAAGTCGAAGAAAGCCAGTGCGGATGGGACTTGAAAGGTTGAAACGGATTAATTCAAAGGTTATCAAACCTAACAGGTTGGAAAAAACCTGTTAGGTTATGTCGGCAAACATCAAACATCGAACTATCCTTCCATGCAACCTTTTTCAACATTCATTTGTTAAGTAATTAGTGAATAGTTATTGGTGAATAGACTTAAACCAACAGGTTGGAAAAAACCTGTTAGGTTATGTCGGTACTGAACACTTGAACACAAATTCCGATATAATAAAAATATTTACATAGATTTGCACCCTGAATTTTTAAAAGATATATTAATGAACATAACACAGGAAAGCACAGGTGAGTTAACCGCTACAATTAAGATTGAATTAATTCCTGAAGATTACAGGGAGCAGGTAAATAAAACATTAAAGGACTTTCAGAAAAAATCGACTTTGCGGGGATTCAGACCCGGGAAAATTCCTATGGGCCTGATAAAAAAAATGTATGGCAAGGGAGCAATTGCCGAAGAGATTAATAAGGTTGTCAGTGAATCGTTAAATAATTATATCAAGGAAAAAAATCTTGACATTTTAGGTTATCCTTTAGGAAGCAAAGAAAAAAATGAAGAAATTGATTTTGAGAATGAAGAAAATTTTGAATTTTATTTTGATATAGGACTTACACCGGAGATTGATCTTGAACTCTCAGATAAAATAAAGGCTGATTATTATGATATAAAAGTTGAGGACGAAAAAATTAAGAATTACCTCGAAGACATCAGGAAACGATACGGAACTCCGGTAAGCGTCGAAATTATTGAAAAAGGTGATGTAATAAAGGGAGATATTGTACAACTTAATAACGAAGGAAATATATTAGAGGGCGGTATAACAAATTCCACTTCACTTCATTTGGATTTTATTAAAGATGATAAAGTAAAAAATGAATTTATCGGTAAAAAAAAGGAAGACAAAATAAGATTCAATCCTTTAAAAGCAACCGATAATGTTACTGAAACTGCTTCAATGCTCGGAATAAAAAAAGAAGAAGCCGAAAACCTGGATTCCGATTTCGAATTTACCATTACGGACATTTTACGAACAGAACCTGCAAAGGTCGATAAAGAGCTTTTCCAAAAGGTTTATCCGAAAGATAACATTGAAGACGAAAAACAATTCAGAGAGAGATTGAGGGAAGAAGTAAATAAATATTATCAGCGCGAGAGCGATAATTTCTTTGTTCACACTGCTATTGAGAATTTTGTTAATGATACGAAAATTAACCTGCCTGACGATTTTATGAAAAGATGGCTAATTGAATCGGATGAAAAATTAACAGAAGAAACAGTTGAGAAGGACTATGACCATTACGCCAAATCATTGAAACAGCAACTGATCATCAATAAGATATCAAAAGATAATAATATTAAAGTTGAAGAAAAGGATATCAGGGATCATTTAAAAAAGTCGTTCGCTGCACACTACATGATTGATTCTGAAGATGAGGAAAATTTAAAAAACCTCGACCCTATAATAGATTCAGTATTTAAAAATAAAGATGAAGTAAATAAAATTCATGACGAGCTATTCGATAATCAGCTCAAAAGTCTTCTTAAATCAAAACTAAAATTGAATAAAAAAGAAGTATCGTACGATGATTTTATTAAAATAGTAAGCGAATATCATAAAAATCAAGACAATGAACACAAATAACGAATTCAGGAATTACGCTGTTAAACACAGAGGTATCAGCAGCCTTTCTTTAGAGAAATATTCTTCAGTATGCAGCAATTATATTTCTCCGACCATTATAGAGGAACGCCAGTTAAACGTTGCTACAATGGATGTTTTTTCAAGATTGATGATGGACAGGATAATATTTCTTGGAGTGCCTATTGATGACTACGTGGCAAATATTATCCAGGCGCAATTACTATTCCTTGAATCGGTGGACCCTGTAAAGGACATCCAGATTTATCTGAATACGCCTGGTGGAACTGTTTATGCAGGTTTAGGTATTTACGATACAATGCAGTATATTAAACCGGATGTAGCAACAATATGTACAGGTGTAGCAGCTTCGATGGGTGCTATTTTGCTGTGTGCCGGCGAAAATGAAAAAAGAACAGCTTTACCCCATGCACGAATATTGATACATCAGCCTATGGGGGGCATACAGGGACAGGCATCCGATATCGAAATTACTGCCAGGGAAATACAAAAGCTAAAAAAAGAATTATATGAAATAATTGCCAAGCATTCCGGCCAGGATTATAATAAAATCTGGAAGGATGGAGACCGGGATTTCTGGATGACTGCTCAAGAAGCTAAGGATTATGGAATGATAGATGAAATTTTGATAAGGAACAAGAAATAGTAATTAAAGTCAGAAAGATAATTATATTAACTTTGTAAAAAACTATAAACTACTGATATTCTATGGTTAAGAAAACTGAAAGATGCTCGTTTTGCGGCAGGGAAAAAGCACAGACAAATGTTTTAATTGCCGGGCTTGATGCTCATATATGTGATTACTGCGTTACCCAGGCACAAACTATCATTAATGAAGAAATCACTACCAAGACTAATAAGCATTTTACTAAAATAGAATTACAAAAACCGCAGGAAATAAAAAAATATCTCGACCAATATGTAATTGGACAAGATGAAGCAAAAATTGTTCTTGCAGTTGCTGTTTACAATCATTACAAAAGGATAACACAGCCCGAAAGCAAATCAAAAAAGGATGATATAGAAATAGAAAAGGCAAACATTATCATGGTGGGAGAAACAGGAACAGGGAAGACTTTATTAGCAAGAACCATAGCTAAAATGCTTAAAGTTCCCTTTTGTATTGCCGATGCCACTGTTTTAACTGAAGCAGGTTACGTTGGAGAAGATGTGGAAAGTATTTTATCCCGGTTATTACAGGTAGCCGATTACAATGTTACAGCGGCAGAAAAAGGAATTATTTTTATTGATGAATTAGATAAAATATCACGTAAAAGCGATAACCCGTCAATTACGCGCGATGTTTCAGGTGAAGGTGTTCAACAAGCGCTGCTGAAACTGCTTGAAGGTGCCGTTGTAAATGTGCCACCACAGGGAGGGCGCAAACATCCGGAGCAGAAAATGATACAGATAAATACAAAAAACATTCTTTTTGTTGCAGGCGGTGCTTTTGACGGTATTGTTAAAATAATTGGTTCACGCTTGCGTACAAATGTAATTGGATATAGTTTCGGAAAGGAGCAGGCAAGCATAGATAAAGAAAATATATTGCAATATATTTCACCTCCTGATATAAAAAAATTCGGTTTGATTCCTGAAATAGTCGGACGTATGCCGGTTGTTACTTATCTGCATCCATTGAAAAAAGAAAGTTTGCGTAAAATACTTACCGAACCGAAAAATGCTCTGATTAAGCAATATACAAGGCTCTTTGAAATGGATGGAATAAAACTTAAATTTGAAGAAAATGTTTTTGATTTTATCGTTGATAAATCAATGGAATTCAAGCTTGGAGCAAGGGGTTTACGATCCATTGTCGAAGGTATTCTTACCGAAGCAATGTTTGCATTACCATCCGACAAAACAACTACGGAATTAGTAATTACTCTAACATACGCCGAAGAAAAATTCAGAAAAACAAGCATTGCAAAATTAAGGGTTGCATAGAGAGGAGGAAGTGATTTGCGATTTTACCCGCCCGTCCGTACGGACAGTCGGGCGGGGATTTTAAATTTTATTTCTTGCCACCGGGAGTTAAAATTACGATATAAGCGCCTATTTCCCTTATAACCTTATTTCCCTTATTCACTTTCTCAACACCTATTCAGAATCCGGCTAAAATAAAAACACTGCAAATAATATATTTACACATTTTTTGTTTTATATTTGTACCTGAACATTATGAACGCAAGATGTCGTTGGCATAATTATTGATTTTTTCTACAAAATTTTTTCATGAAGAAAATAATTCTAACCATACTATCCTTCTTATTTATCCTTTCTTCATCTTTTTCTCAGAAGTTACATGGTATTGTTGTAAAAGCCAGCATCGTAAATAATGACACCGTAATTACAATTGAACTGCCCGAATATTGTGTTAACGCTAAAATGCCAAGAAAATTTAAAGTTTTAGCAAGAAAGTATGGCAAACTGGTTAAAAATGTAAAAAAGGTTTATCCTTATGCAAAAGTGGCAGGCATTAAACTGAATAAATACGAAGAAATACTTGTTAATGCTTCAAGTGAGAAGGAACGTAAAAGATTAATGAAGCAGGCTGAAAAAGAACTCAGAGATGAATTTGAAGATGATATTAAAAATTTTACATTCAAACAAGGAATAATATTAATCAAACTTGTTGACCGCGAAACAGGTAACTCATCTTATATATTAATTCAGGAATTACGGGGGAAATTTATAGCATTTTTCTGGCAAACTTTCGCCCGCATATTCGGGTACAACCTCAAGATTAAATACGATCCGCAAGGCAGGGATAAAGACATTGAAAATATAGTGCTGATGATTGAAAACGGACAGA
Organism: Bacteroidales bacterium; assembly: GCA_016783885.1. Taxonomy (GTDB): domain Bacteria; phylum Bacteroidota; class Bacteroidia; order Bacteroidales; family JAADJA01; genus JAADJA01. Next base: position 25,155 of record JADHVR010000048.1, on the reverse strand, counting down.
TATAACCGGTTGCCGGTTACTGGATTCTCGATGCTAATTTCAAAATCTAAAATCGCCCGCCTGAATGAAAGAATTCATTCTTTCGGGCAGGTAAATCGCAAATCACTTCCCTCTCCCCTGAATAACGATCAGAATGGTATAAATCATAATTTTCATGTCCATCGCTAACGACATATTCTCAATATAAAGAATATCGTATTTTAATCTTTCAATCATTTCATTTACAGTAGAAGCATAACCGAATTTCACCTGCCCCCATGATGTTATTCCGGGTCTTACTTTATGTAGCAATCTGTAATGCGGAGCTCTTTTTACAATTTGTTCGATAAAATATTTTCTTTCAGGGCGGGGACCTACCAACGACATATCTCCTATTAATATAGAATAGAATTGCGGTGTTTCATCCAGTCTCACTTTTCGCAGGAACATACCGAATGGTGTGATCCTGTCATCATTTTCGGATGATAATTTAGGAGTACCTTGCTCAGCATCATTATACATCGACCTGAATTTGTACATCAAAAACGGTTTGCCATGTAATCCTACTCTTTCCTGCCGGTAGATTATCGTACCTTTTGATGAAAGCTTCACTCCTATTGCTACGAATATATACACAGGCAAAAGGATTATTATACAGATAATGGCGGTTATTATGTCGATTATTCTTTTTAACGACATTTGCCAGACAGGCATTAAATCGGGCGAAATTTTAACTAATGGAGCTTGCCATATACTGTCAGTTTTTACAGCTCCCGTAAGGAAATCCTGCAGGCTTGGAATAATCTTAATAACAACATTTGTATCTTCAAGCTCAGTAATAATATTCTCAACATTATTTTGTTCCGAGCGTTCAATAGCTATTATAACTTCTTCAATTTTATTCTCTTTGATGATTTTTTTAAGATGTTTATAGTGCCCTAAGTGAGGCAGATAATCTGCCAGTAAGTATTTATCATAGTCCATTGCATTTACAAACCCGATGAATTTATTCCCTGATGATATTTCTTCGTTATCTATTTCATTATAAATATTAACTGCATTGTTATTACTACCAACTATTATACTGTTAAATCCTATGGTTCTGTTATGGATTTTCCTGATGGTTCTTGTTGTAATAAACAACCTGAACGAATAAGTAATAATAAAATGCAATAAAAACAAAATTAAAAACGATTGATAGTATGACTTGTAAGAAATAATCACGTCATCAAGAATAAGCGAGAAGAAAATGAAAATTACGCCAATAAAAGTTAATGAGATGGTTTGTCCGAGTTCTTTTAGTCTCGATTTCCTGTAAATCTTTCTGTATGTACCAATAATAATGTAAAGTGTGAGCCAAAACAAAGGGATTACAGCAATCCCAAGATAAAGTTTGCTATCAGAAAAAATTTCTCCGGGATATTGAAAAATATTCGGGTCAACCGAGTATTTTCTGTATATAAAAAACAGAGTCCAGGCAATGGTTGCTGACAAAAGGTCGGCAATTACATACTTTGCAACTTGTAAGGTTTTATTCATTAAAGCTATTTTTTATGAATTAATTTAATATTGTCTAATTTCAATACCGGTAATTCAACTGATGATTCTTTATCAGTCCTGATATATACGTTGAAATAATCAGCCTGAGGGTACCCGGTAACAGAAGGCGTAAAATTGATATAGATTTTTTTCCAGATGCCATCTGTCGGATTAAGCACTACAACGGGATGCTGGGTAATTTGTACACCAATATCATAAATAAAAAGCCCTACTATAAGGTAATTATTAATATTATAATCCATTTCGAGGAAAACAGGCGCTGTTGCTCCGGGCAGGATATAGCCTTCTCCGGGTTCATCGGCGTAGGTTGCACATTCAAGGACAGTATGCTGCCCGTCAAGATAACCTGCGCCGCTGGCATGTCCAAAATCAGGACTAACAGGATCGTGATAAATAAATTGCAAGGATGTGTCGCTATTATTGGTTGACTGCAAAGAGATAGAACCTCCTTCAAAGTCTTCAATCCATGTAAAAAACGTATTGGAATAATAAGATATTGATGGAATAATTATTTTAATACTATCAACTATAAAATCACAATCAGTTATATATGGCTCGTAAAAAGGATATGGTCCACGTGTGCCTGACATTCCGTTATATTTAACACCTGCATACAAAGTAAGCTTATGATTTCCTTCTGTTAGAACAGGGACAATAGCCGGAAGTTCAAAAACGCCGATTATCTGGTCATCAACATAAACCCAAACATCGGTGATATTCTGAGTTAAAGCGCCTTCCTCAATTACCGGATTGGGTTCCAAATAAAAGGTATCAACCTGTATATATGCCGGAATCGTTTGACTTCCTTCAAATTTATCGCAGGAAGTACCTGAAATTAAAAACAGCAGTACCAAAAAAACTATAATAAATATGTTTCCTTCTTTTGTCACTTAATTTTTTTCAAAGTGCGAAATTATAAAAAAACGAAAGCATTAAGTTTAATTTCCCGCAGAATAATTCATTTTCTGCATTATCCTGTAAGCCACATCAAGAGCAGCATAACCGTCGTTAATAGAAACAAGCGGTGTTTTGTCATTTATAATAGCATCAGCAAAACTTTCCAATTCGGTTTTTATTGCATTAATCGGTTTAATTTCCGGTTTATCAAAAATTATCTGCTTTGCTCCTTTTCCTTCACCAAGATCAATTATCATAGCCAAAGGATCAGCATTATCAGGATTTTCAACATCTTCCATTCTTAAAATTTCTGCTTTTTTTTCAAGAAAATCAACCGAGATATAAGCATCACGCTGGAAGAACCTCGATTTACGCATGTTTTTCATAGAAATACGGCTTGCTGTTAAATTAGCTACGCATCCATTATCGAATTCAAGTCGTGCATTAGCTATATCGGGAGTATCACTGATAACCGGCACCCCGCTGGCGCTGATTTTTTTTATATTAGAATTAACAATACTTAAAACAATATCAATATCATGTATCATCAGGTCGAGGATAACCGGCACATCGGTACCGCGAGGATTAAATTGTGCAAGCCGGTGAGTTTCGATAAATAAGGGCTGTGTAAAATAAGGTCTAACTGCCGTAAAAGCGGGATTAAATCTTTCAACATGCCCAACCTGCACTTTTTGGTTAGCTTCTTTGGCTAATTCAATTAATTGTTTTGCTTCGCCGGGAGTATTTACAACCGGTTTTTCAATAAATACATGCCTGAAATTTTTTAACGCAAGAGTGGCACATTCGAAATGTGAAATTGTCGGTGTAACAATATCAATAACATCTGTTTTATCTATAACGCTTTGAACATCCGGTAATCTTGTAATTCCAAAGTCTTTCTCAACTTTAGATGAATTTTTTTCATCCGGATCATAAAAACCGATAAGTTCATACCCATCAATTTCCTGAATACATTTAATATGAATTTTGCCAAGATGCCCGGCTCCGAGAACGCCTATTTTTATCATTTTTCAAGATTTTTTTAATAAATATTTTTTCATGGCAAAGATATACTCTGATTTCTTAATTTCGCAAAAATTTTAACACACTTATAAACGGAGAGCGGTTAATTACTTTGATAAGGGGTAATTGGGTATATAATGAATCATTAATTAATTTACTTATGATTTTAGATTCGTACCGGCATAAGGGACTTCGTAAGCAATTAGTTGAAACTATCAGAAAAAAAGGCATTGAAGAAAAAAATATATTGAAAGCTATTGATACGGTTCCCCGGCATTTATTTATGGATTCTTCCTTTCTTGAATTTGCTTATGAAGACAAACCTTTCCCAATAGGTTCGGGGCAAACCATATCGCAACCTTATACAGTAGCTTTTCAAACTGAATTGCTTAAGATAAAAAAAGGCGATAAAGTTCTTGAAGTCGGCACAGGTTCGGGTTACCAGGCTTGCATTCTGATGGAACTGGGCGCAAGGGTTTATACAATAGAACGCCAGAAAAATCTTTATTTGAAGACAAAGTCTTTTTTACCTTCAATCGGATATAAACCAAAGCTGATAAGTTACGGAGACGGCTACAAAGGTTTGCCCGCCTATGCCCCTTTCGATAAGATACTTGTTACTGCCGGCGCCCCACATATTCCTGACACATTGATTGATCAACTGATACCCGGAGGTATTCTTGTTATTCCTGTTGGAACTGACATTCAGATAATGAAAAGGATTATTAAGATTGATGAAAATAATCATAAAGAAGAAGATCACGGGACTTTCCGGTTTGTTCCCCTCCTTACAAAAAAAGCAGATGATTAGCTCTGTCACTGTTAGACATCCATACGGACTTCTTTCAATCATTAAGTCATTAGTAGTCATTCATGGTCATTCGTTGCGCTGTCATTGGTCATCAAGTCATTAGTAAATTAATAATTGCATTAACAATGGAATCCCGAAATTTTGGGAAAACAGAGAGATTTTTCATTTTGCACTATACAATTTGCATTTTTCATACTTTAATTATTTTTATACTTTTGCAGCAAAATTTAAGAAACTAACAAATTAATAAAATTTAAAAATTAACTATGAAAAAATTAAGTTATTTATTAGGATTAATGCTCATTGCGGGCATGGTTTTTACATCATGTAAAAAAGATGATGACGAACCACAAGATTTGAAACCATCTATTGCATTTAAAACAAGTGGAGATTACATTTCATCAGATGTTACTATCAATCAAGGAGAATCCATTTTAGTTGGCGTTTTGTGTTCTTCAAATCAAAATTCAGGTAAGAAGCTCACAAACTTTAAAATCTACATGATAATAAATAATGTTACCCAACCCGCAATGGTTGATTCCAGTGGCTTTAGCGAGAGTGTCTTTGAAGCTAACTACACAATTACTTTCCCCGACGTTTTAGATGGTAAGCTTTATGCCGAAATTACAGATAAAGATGGCCAAAAAAATAGCTTATCTTTCAATGTTACTGTCGAAGAGGATGTTACTCCTCTTGGGGTACCCGAAGATCTTACATGGCAAAGAGTTGGAAGTGCAGCCGCCACAGGTCTTGACATGTTTGGATTAGAATGGACATCGAATGGAAAAGAGGTAAATGCGCAAATAACTAAAGCTGTTGGTGGCGCTGAAAAATTTGTACTATTGATTCCAGATGAGTGGACCTCGATAGAAACAGTTGAAGATTTAGCAGCAGCAGTTGAGGCAGGTGAAGACATGGACGTATATGAAGGCATTTCTGCAGAAACCAGCTCTACATATGATGAGGTGTTAGCCACTAAATTTAATGACGAATATTTCATTATTCACCTTGAAAATGCAACAATTGAGGTTAATCTTTCGGGTACGACAATAACCATAACCGGTAAATACAAGAAATAAACATCAAATCAGATAGTTTTTAAACTTCGTCGGTACTGACGGCTTTTAAAAACCACAAGTGAATTATAAATTTAGTATGAAAAATTTAAGTTATTTATTGGGCTTAATCATCGTTGCAGGAATTATTTTTAATGCTTGTAAGAAAGATGAAGATGAATCACAACCACCGTCCATTAGTTTTAAAACCGGCACTTCTGATACATCGGGTATTAAATATTTAACCTCGGATACAACCCTTTATGTAAATGAATACTTCCTTGTAGGAATATCGGCAAGTTCTAATATAAGTGAAAACCTTAACCGTTTCCAGATTATGCGTAAATATGAAAATGAGGATGTTATTATTTATAAAGATACATCATTCAGCAGTTCAACATTCAATGTAAATGAGTTTATTAAGGCAAATGAACAGGACGGTGGCACTGAAATTTTTACATTTAAAATTTACGATAAAGCCGGTAATTCCAATAGCTTGCATCTGACTATTACAACTATACCATTACAACCGCCATCCATTAGTTTTAAAACCGGCATTCATGAACCATCGGGCATGAAATATTTAACATCCGATACAACACTTTATGTAAATGAATACTTCCTTGTAGGAATATCGGCAAGTTCTAATATAAGTGAAGACCTTAACCGTTTCCAGATTATGCGTAAATATGAAAATGGGAATGTTATTATTTATAAAGATACATCATTCAGCAGTTCAACCTTCGATGTAAATGAGTTTATTAATGCAAATGAACAGGGCGGCACTGAAGATTTTACATTTAAAATTTACGATAAAGCCAGTAATTACAACAGCTTGCATCTGACTATTACAACTTTACAATTACCTTCTACTATTAACGAATACACAAATGTTGAACTATTCTATGATACTATTTCTCCAAATAGTGCATTTGCATCTACTACAGGCGAGGTAATTAATATTGCAAATGCTGCTACAAATGCCAATAAAGTTGACTGGATATATTTTAAGGATCTAATATATGGCCATACAATTATAGCCCCGACCGAAACTTCAATACTGTCAGATGTATTTGATACTGCATATATAACCGGCTGGAGCCAGTACAATGCAACTACATTTGCGAGAACTCAATTGACTGCAAGCCAGTTTAACGGAATAGATAATGCAACTTCATTAATTGCAGCCATTTGGAATCTGACTTATACAACTTTTATCAGTGAGTTGATGCCTGAACCTGGTGAAGGATTTGATGTGAATGACGTTTATGCATTTTATACCGGGCAATATAAGTATGGATTGATTAAGATTACTGAAGTTAATAAAGGTGCAAAAAACGGAGAAAGCTCAATTAAATGTGATGTAAAAGTAGTGAAATAAAGAAATCCCCGGTGTGCTGTATTACGAACCGGGGATTATACTCGTTGAAATCAGGACATTCATTTATATTTCTTTTAAAATTATTAAATTATTTTTCTATATTTGCTGCAATTGTTTTCAGAATTAAAAAATAATACAAATTTAGCATGAAGAAATTAAGTTATTTATTAGGATTAATCATCGTTGCAGGAATTATATTTAATGCTTGTAAAAAAGATGAAGATGAAACACAACCGCCATCCATTAGTTTTAAAACCGGCACTCATGAACAAACGGGTATGAAATATTTAACCTCGGATACAACACTTTATGTAAATGAATACTTCCTTGTAGGAATATCGGCAAGTACTAATATAAGTAAAGACCTTAACCGTTTTCAGATTTTACGTAAATATGAAACTGAGGATGTTGTTATTTATAAAGATACATCATTCAGCAGTTCAACCTTTAATATTGATGCGTTTATTAAGGCAAACAAACAGGACGACATTGAAGATTTTACATTTAAAATTTACGATAAAGCCGATAATTACAACAGTTTGCACCTGACTATTACAACTATACCATTACCTTCTACTTTAAACGAATATACAAATGTTGAACTATTCTATGATACTATTTCTCCAAATAGTGCATTTGCATCTACTACAGGCGAGGTAATTAATATTGCAAATGCTGCTGCAAATGCCAATAAAGTTGACTGGATATATTTTAAGGATCTAATATATGGTCATACAATTATAGCCCCGACCGAAACTTCAATACTGTTAGATTTATTTGATACTGCATATATAACCGGCTGGAGCCAGTACAATGCAACTACATTTGCGAGAACTCAATGGGCTGCAAGCGAGTTTGACGGAATAGATAATAAAACTTCATTAATTGCAGCCACCTGGAATCAGGATTATTCAACTTTTATCAGTCAGTTGAAGCCTGAACCTGGTGAAGGATTTGATGTGAATGACGTTTATGCATTTTATACAGGGCAATATAAATATGGATTGATTAAGATTACTGAAGTTAATAAAGGTGCAAAAAACGGAGAAAGCTCAATTAAATGTGATGTAAAAGTAGTGAAATAAAAAAAAGCCACTTCATACGAGGTGGCTTTTTTTATTATGATTTGTAAGATTAATGTTTTCCGAAGATGTAACGAATACCAATTTGTGCTTGCCATCTTGAGCTAAACACACCGGAATCATCTATACTGTAAATATCATCAACATCAGTAGATCCTGAATAACTAAATGTCGGTGTAGTGCCGTCAGCTTCAAATCCATCGAATTCAACCAATTGATATGCATTATTTGTTATATATCTTTTTACGCCCCAGTCTTCGTTCAACATGTTAGCAAAGTTGAAAATATCAAAAGATACTTGTAATGTATGCACACTTTTACCAACATTCAGGTAGAAATCCTGAGCTACTCTTACATCGAAAGTGCCTACGAATGGCAATCTTGCTCCGTTTCTTTCTGCATAATCACCTCGATGTTCTTTGAGGTATTTATCACTTTCGATAAATGAATTCAGATTACTCCATTGTTGGTCTGCAGAAACATAATCATCATCCCCCGGTGCACCAATATCAACCAAAATAATATCGCTTTTATTTTCCGGAATATAGATTAAGTTTCCCGGATTTTCTCCTTCACCGTTCATATCACCATAATCGTTATATACATAAGAATATCTCTGTCCTGATTGTCCGTTAAAGAATAAACTTACAGATGTTGCAAAATGATTTGCATATTCTTTACGGTATGCTAAGAAAGCAATAACTCTTGATCCAAGATCGAAGTCAGAATATGTAAGACTAAGATGGTTAAGTCCTTTTACATTTTCCATATATCTCCATTGTGATGAGTTTTGTGATGAAGTACCATCATTAACTGCCATTGAACGACCAAAAGTATAAGCTAAACTTCCTGAAAATCCTTTAGTTTCTTGTTTTGACAATTGGATGGTAAAGTTATATGCATATCCCTTATTTGTATTTGTACCAAGAATAATTCTTGTGTAATCCGATTCAATCTTGGTTCCGGGATACAATGGCCTGTGGTCAGGTGTTCCTGTTAAGTAAGTACCTTCAGATGGGGTTTCATTTACATTGTAATAAAGCACGTTGTTGATGTTTTTTGTATATATTGCCTCAACAGTACCAATTAATCCCCAAAATAATTTTTTATCTATAGCTATACTTGTTCTGAGTATTTGGGGGTATTTGAAATCCTTTGCAAAGAGGTCCATTTGTCCGGACGGTATTGGGTCAGTTTGTCCAAAATTCTGAGCTGTGTACTGGTTATCCCATTGAGGTCTGAACGCAATTGGTAATCCCCATTGACTCTTATAATAAACACCACCAATGGTAACACCATTATTAGTATATGAACCACCAGGCCAAACAAGTGGCAGACGACTGGTAAATGTTCCAATGCCTCCACGAACCTGAAATGTTTTATCTCCATAAACATCCCAGTTGAATCCAAGCCTTGGATTAATCATTAACTGTGATTTGGGCATTTTACCTGCTTCAGCACCTTGCATGTCATATCCATAAGCTTCAATTTTAGCTATAGTAGTGTCATTAAATCCTTCCCAAATAGCTTCATGTCCATGTGCATTTGGTTGATCTAAGTAATATGGAACTTCAAATCTTATACCGGCAGTTACTTTGAAGTTGTTAGTAATTAGCCATTCATCCTGAATGTGAAATCCAACTTTTAATGTACGAAAGTCAGCGGCTGCAGATGAACCATCACCTACAACATCATCTATCAGTGAATATCCTCTTTCATATTGTAAAGCAGAGACATTTTCATTATCCAGAAAATCGGCTAATGAACCATACCTGTATTCACCGAATGCTTTACGCATGAATAAATTATAAGTTTTGCTAAGTTCACCTGTAGCACCAAATGTTACAGTATGAGCACCTTTGTATAATGTGAAGTTTTCATTAATAGCAAGAATGTCCTGATCAAGCTGGTTACCTGTTGAATAAGGTTCTGAACCGAAATAGATTGTACCTTGCCCATCATATACTCTTACAGCAGGAAACTTATCACCAATTGGATCCCTGTTATCTCTAACAGTAGTGTAACCTACAATTAAGCTATTTGAGTATTTATTCCAGTTACTCTTTAATTCGGCTGCAAATGAATTAGTTGTACTTGGGAAATACTCTCCGAAATTACTGAAGTATATTGATGTAGTTGATGATCTGTATGGATCGGTGGCTGTACTTTTAACGTAGCTGTGTCTCAGCATTAATTTATGATGCTTACTGATATTCCAATCAAGCCTTGCAAGTATTTTATCACTTTCAAGTTTAACTGTTTTATCAAGGAAACTGCCCGGATCATATCCATACGATTTGATTTTATTTGCCAATGAATTTAAACCGTCCAAATCTGAGTCTCCCTTATATTCTGAAAGGTTGTAAGGTTGAGGTGTTTCATCTCTTTGAAATTCAGCGCTTAAAAAGAAGAATAATTTATTTTTGATGATAGGTCCACCAACTCTTAGACCATAAGTCTTAGCAGTAAAATCTTCAAGTTTTGTTCTTTCATCTACTTCAATCTTACCTGGAGTTTTACCTGCAAAATCCTGGTTTCTGTATAAGAAATATGCAGAACCATCAAAATTGTTGGTTCCTCTTCTTGTAACAGCATTGATACTTGCTCCGGCAAATCCACCTTGTCTCACATCATAAGGTGCAAGAACAATCTGAAATTCATCTATTGCATCCATAGAAATTGCTGTTGCACCTGTTTGCCCACCATTTGTCCCGGAAGCAGCTAATCCAAATACATCATTGTTAACAGCACCATCAATAGAAATGGTATTATACCGATTATTCATTCCGGCAATAGATATGCCACCTCCTCCGGTTATTGATGCCTGAGGTGTTAATTTTACATAATCTGACAAATTTCTGTTCAATGTTGGCATTTCCTGAATTTCATTTGTTGACACAACTGTTTCAGCACCAGTTCTGTTACCATCGAAAATATCATTCTTTAATGCAACAATTTCAACACCTTCCAATTCTAATGCAGACTCACTTAAAGTAGTATTAATTCTAAGTGTTTGCCCTAATGTAAGATAAATATTATCTTTTTCAAAGGGTTGAAATCCCATGTAAGAAAATGTAATTTTATAAGGTCCGCCTACATTCATATTTGGAATATGGTAGTAACCTTTCACGTCAGCGATTGTACCATACTGTGTTCCTGTTGACTCTTCAACAGCAATTACGGTTGCTCCAATCAAGGCTTCACCATTGATATCAGAAACCCTACCTGTAATACCGGCAGTTGTAACGCTCTGTGCAAAGGTTGCAGCAGAGAATAGCAATAATGCTACAATCATTAAAAATTTGTTTGTTTTTTTCATAAAATTTTAATTTAGGGGTTAATTAATTTATTTCAACCAGTTTTATGGGTAACAATATTACTCACATTTATTTTATTAATTCAAATAAAGTTTTTAACAGAATCAGTGATTTTTTCACAATTATTGGAATTTTTTCTAAAAAATCAAATATCATCCCGAAGTTTTCGGAATCAAATATCATATATTATATTTCTTTCATTAAATTCGCCATTTCTATGGCTGCCATAGCTGCATCAAATCCTTTATTTCCCGACTTGGTACCAGCTCTTTCAATTGCTTGCTCAATACTGTCGGTCGTTAATATTCCGTATATAATTGGAACTTCGGTTTCGAGCATAGCACTGGCAATGCCTTTTGATACTTCGGCGGCAACATAATCGAAATGAGGCGTTGCTCCCCTGATAACCGCTCCAAGGCAAATTACGGCATTATATTTTCCCGATTTCACCATTTTTTTTGCTATTAACGGGATTTCAAATGAACCAGGAGACCAGGTAACTTCAATATTTTTATCCTCGGCGCCATGCCGTTTCAAGGCATCTAAAGCACCACTTAACAGTTTACTGCTGATAAATTCATTAAATCTTCCGGTTATGATCCCGAATTTTAAATCTTTTGCATTTAATTTTCCTTCAAATATTTTCATGATAGTTGTTTATTAAAAATATGTCCTAATTTTGTTTTTTTAGTTTCCAAATAAAAATGATTATTTTTATTATGATTTATTTCTAAGGGAATCCTTTCCACCACCTTCAGTCCGAAACCATAAATCCCTGATATTTTTTTAGGATTATTCGTCATCAATCGTAATTCTTTTGCTCCCAGGTCGGCAAGAATTTCAGCGCCAATGCCATAATCCCGAAGATCTGCTGTAAATCCAAGTGCTTCATTTGCTTCCACAGTATCCATTCCATTGTCCTGCAAATGATAGGCTTTTAATTTGTTAATTAATCCTATTCCCCGTCCTTCTTGTCGCATATACAATAATATTCCCCTGCCTTCGCTTGCTATTCTTTGCAATGCTTCATTCAATTGTTCTCCGCAATCACATCTCAGCGAACCAAAAACATCTCCTGTCAGGCATTCAGAGTGAACTCTAGTGAGTATTGGTCTACCATCACCTACTTCGCCCATAATCATTGCGAAATGCTCTTCTCCTGTAATTTTATCCTTGAATCCAATGGCTTTAAATGTTCCGTACTTTGTTGGTAAATTCACTTCTGAAACACGTTCTATTAATTTTTCGTGCCTCCTTCTATAATCAATAAGATCAGCAATTGTTATCAATTTCAGATTATATTTTTTAATGTATTCTATAAGTTCGGGTACACGAGCCATAGAACCGTCTTCATTCATAATTTCACAGATAACACCTGCCGGATAGAGCCCGGCAAGTTTCACAAGGTCAATAGCAGCTTCAGTGTGTCCTGCCCTCACTAAAACACCTCCTTTTTTATATTCCAAAGGAAACACGTGGCCTGGTTTGTTAAAATCTTCAGGTTTTGATTTTTGATCCAAGATTTTTTTAATCGTAAAGGCTCTTTCATAAGCAGAGATACCTGTCGTAGTTTCATTAGCATCAATAGAAACTGTAAAGGCTGTTTTGTGGATATCGGTATTTTCAGTTACCATCATACCTATATTTAATTCACTTAATCTGTCTTTGATAATAGGCATACATATCAATCCTCCTCCATATTTAGCCATAAAATTAATAGCCTGAGGTGTTACTTTTTCTGCTGCCATTATCAGGTCGCCTTCGTTTTCCCGCCGTTTGTCATCAACAACAACTACCATTTTGCCTTGTTTGATGTCTTCAATAGCTTCGTTTATTGTATTAAATACGCTCATAATTATAAAAATCCGTTATCTTTTAGGAAATTTAAGTCAATTCCTGAACTTATTTCTTTATTATTTTTACCTGAAATAAATTTTTCAACATACTTTCCAATTAAATCACATTCAATATTTACCCTTTCGCCAATTTTTTTAGACAGAAGTGTTGTTTCTTGTCCCGTGTGCGGAATAATTGAAACTTTGAACCGGTTATTGGTAACTTCTGCTACAGTAAGGCTAATACCATCAATTGAAACAGAACCTTTGAAAACAATGTATTTTAAAACAGATTCATTTGTTCTTATTGTGACCCAGGTCGCATTATCTTCTTTCTTTAATTCAGTGATGATACCTGTTCCGTCAATGTGACCACTTACAAGATGCCCTCCGAATCTGTCATTCAGCCTGAGTGCTCTTTCCAGGTTTATTTTTGAACCGGGTTTCAACCCGTTCAGATTGGTTTTGCGCATGGTTTCCGCCATCACATCTACCGAAAATTCTTTTGAATCAAATGAAGTAATAGTAAGACAAACACCATTTGTATTTATACTGTCGCCAACTTTTATATCGTCCGGTATTTTTAAAGCATGAATCACAATAACAGCCGATTTGCCGTCCCATTTGACAGATTTTATTGTTCCTGTTTCCTCAATAATTCCTGTAAACATACTTATTTTTTAATTAGATAAGCTTCAACCATAATATCTTGATCAAATCTTTTGATATTTTTAATATTTAAAGAAATAGCATTTTCAATTGTATCAAATCCCGACCCACCGACCGGTGTTTTGGATGAGTCCCCTCCTATCAGTTTTGGTGCAATAAAAGAAAATATTTTATCTACTATACCTTCCTTTATTGCAGAAAAGTTCAGGGTGCTTCCGCCCTCAAGCAAAATACTATCTATACCCCGTTTGCCTATTTCATTTATCAAATATAACAAGTCAACTTTTTGATTTTTTTCCGGACAGATTATTATTTCTCCTCCTTTTTTGCTAACTGATTTAATAAACTCTCCTACGGCATTTTTAGTAACTGCAATAATTGTTTGGACATAAGAAGTGTTAAGAATTTTTGCTTTAAGAGGTGTTCTGCCATTAGAATCTACAATAATTCTAACCGGGTGTTTTTTTGTTTCGTAAGCAGACCTGTCGGTTAACTCGGGATCATCCTTAATGATAGTGTTCACTCCAACCATTATACCGGAATAACGATGCCTTAATTCATGCACCCATTCCCTCGACTTTTCATTAGATATCCATTTTGAATCTCCTGTGCAAGTTGATATCTTTCCATCAAGTGTCATTGCAGATTTCATGGCACAGAAAGGTTGTTTGGTTGTAATGTATTTTATGTAAACCTCGTTTATGAGGTTAATTTCATCTTCCATTATTCCGGTTTCAACGAGTATTCCTGCTTGTCTTAATTTCTTCGCTCCTTTTCCAATTACAATTGTATTAGGATCCATTATTCCAATTACAACCCTTGAAAATTTTTCCTTTATAAGCCTGTCAGTACATGGTGGTGTTTTTCCATAGTGATTACAGGGTTCCACAGTAACATAAATGGTGGTTCCCTTTACACTCTCATTTGCATTATTTATTGCATTAATTTCAGCATGATGTCCGCCATAATATTCATGATAACCTTCTCCGATGATTTCCCCGTCTTTAACAATAACTGCTCCAACCAAAGGATTTGGATTAACAGCGCCATAGCCATTTTTAGACAGCTCTATAGCCCTTTTCATGAATTTTATGTCTTTTATTTTTACCATAAAAAAAGCCCTAAAAAAACTTCAGGGCAAAAAAAATATAAAAGCATAGAGCGATTTCACTCTATAAAGTTTCTTCTTCCATCCAGACTTTCACTGTCGGTACCGGGATTTTACCGGTTCAGTCCCGTTCCGATAGCTACCGGAATTCGGGAGTAGCGGACTTTCACCGCCGGTCGGGAATTTCGCCCTGCCCTGAAGAATATATTTTAAGTTGGTAAAATTAATTTTTTATTAAAGCCGTCAAACATTTTTTATAATTTAGCCTGAATTTAAAATTTTCAACAGCAGAATAAATTATTACCGGATTAAATTATTTTTTTGATAAGCCGTAAATTATGGGTGTATTTTTTTAGCTCATTATTATAAACTCCCTGATGATCGATTAAGTCGATACGTACTTTCCCTGATGCGTGAATGATTTTTTGGTTTTCTAACAGAATCCCGACATGAACTATTTCACCTTCTTCATTATCAAAAAACAACAGGTCGCCCGGTCCTGCTTCATCTAACAGGCTTACAGTTTCGCCTTGCGTAGCTTGCTGCGAAGCATCACGTAATAGTTTAACACCGCTTATTTTGTAAACCGTTTGTGTATAACCCGAACAATCGATCCCGAATGGTGTTTTACCGCCCCACAGATATGGTGAGTGTAAAAACAGCATAGCATTTTCAAGTAAGAAATTTATTTTAATTTGTCTTTCGGGTGAAGTTAGCTGTCCATTGTAACTATAATCGGTCGATCCAATACAAAAATGTTCGTTATCTATATTTCGGATTGTACTTCCGATAAGAACCGGTATTAATCCATTATTCGAATTATCTTGCACTATTTCAACTAAATCTAAAGTATAGCGGGGAATTTCATTATTGAGCCGGTTAAATTCTTTTTCATCCAGTATTTGAATTTGTTTTTCATCTGTCCAGCCTTCATAATTGTCATAAACAACCCTGATATGCAACCAATTTTTTTTTCTTTCATTAATTACAACCAATTCACCGAATAAGAGCTGTGTAACCATCTCCGATAAATCTAATGGCTCAGCCCTGACCGGGATTACACTTAAAAGACAAATTCCAAATTCCATGTTGATTATTTGATGTTTCAAAAGTAAATATTTTAGTTTATAAAAATTATACATTCGAAATGTTAGTAAAATTTTTTATTTTAGCATCTGAATCACCATCTGTTTATAAAAATAAGATGAACAAAATTAAAATCCTTCAGATTGGTATGGGACCCGTTGGTCAGAAAATATCTGAATATATTAATGAACGGAAAGGTCTTGAAATAACAGGAGTTGTCGATAAAGATCCTGAAAAAGCAGGTTTGGAATTAAATAAACTATGTTGCGTAAATATCAGTGGAATAAAAATCTCAAATTCAATAAATGAAACAATAAATTTAAACAAACCGGATGTAGCCATAATAACAACGGTTTCAAGCATAAACGAAATAGCCGGGCAGATAGAAGAGGTAGTTTCGTTTGGAATTCCGGTTGTGTCAACCTGCGAAGAACTTACTTATCCGTGGGAAACATCACCCGAATTAGCCGGAAGGATTGATAACCTTGCAAAACAAAATAATGTTGCAGTTATCGGAACAGGTGTCAATCCCGGTTTTTTGATGGATTCTTTACCGATTTTTCTTACGGCAGTTTGTCAAAATGTAAATAGAATAAAAGTAACTCGCATTCAGGATGCAGCAACAAGAAGAATTCCGTTTCTTAATAAGATCGGCGCAGGGCTGACGCTTGCCGAATTTGAAAAGAAAAACAAACAAGGCATACTCCGGCATATAGGACTAACCGAATCACTGCAAATGATTGCCGGCAGAATGAGATGGAAACTGGACAAAATTGAAGAATCACTATCTCCTGTTATAGCTGATAAAAAAATAATTACGGAAAAAATTACTATTCCTCCCGGAAATGCAGCAGGTGTAATGCAAACAGGAAAAGGTTATGTTGGCGAAGAAGAAAAAATCACCCTGATATTTCGTGCTGCTGTCGGCGAAACCGATCCTTATGACAAAATAGAAATAGATGGAGAACCAAATATAACTTCCAAAATTGACGGCGGAGTGCATGGAGATAAAGCTACTTGTGCTATTGCTATAAATGCTATAAAACAAATTCTTAATTCATCACCCGGTTTAAAAACAATGGCTGATATTCCTATTGTCTCTTATTTTTTATGTTAAAATAAACAAGAAATTGGTTGATTTTTGTTATGAAAAATTTTGTAATTTTGCAGAGTAATGAGAAAAGAGCTTAGTAAATATTTTATTGATATATCAAAGTTGGTTTTTGCCGGTGTGGTTTATGTGCAGTTTTTGACATTCAGGTTTTTTCTAAATTCTTAGTACTGTTATCCGGTATTATTGCAACGTTAATATTTGCTGTTATCGGTTTTATTTTGATAAAAAAATAGTTGTTATGGAAGCATTTATTCTATTTTGTTTTTTAATAGTTGTTGGTTTAGGCATTTTATTCTATTTACTTTTTTTTGATAAAAAGAATATCTGACTTCTGAATAAAATCGCGGACATCATTAATTAAGTCTGTTATTTTCAACCAATTTGGCAACTTCCCAAACAGAAATAACAATAAAGAATATAATAATACGATTTGTTTTACTCATAAGTAAAATATTTTTTCAATTTTGCCATATTTAACCTACAAATAAAATATTTATATTTTTGAAAACCGAATCAAAAAATCATTAAACATTAATTTCAACAAATAAATGAAAGATACCCCCATAAATTTCGAAGTTGTAAAATCCAAAATAGAATCAAGCGGAATACCAAGCATCGGTAAAGCAACAATCCGTGAACTTGTAAAATTGGTTAATGAAATAGAAGCAGTTACAGGAGACAGATATATCAGGATGGAGATGGGTGTGCCGGGTTTGCCCACACCACAAATTGCTATAGATGCCGAAATTGATGCAATAAAATATAAAGGCGCTACTGCCAAATATCCCAACCTTGAAGGACTTCCTGAACTTAAAAAAGAAATATCACGATTTGTAAAGCTGTTTTTAAATATCGATGTTAAGCCATCAGGCTGCGTACCAACAGTAGGTTCTTTACAGGGAGGGTTAATATCCTTTATCACAATTGACAGAATGTACGAAGACAGAGATACAATGCTTTATATTGATCCCAGTTTTCCTTTACAAAAACAACAGCTTAATGTATTGGGTCAGAAATATGTAAGTTTTGATGTATATAATTATCGTGGTAAAAAACTAAAAGATAAATTAGAATCATATTTTAAAAACGGAAACGTACACTCTGTTTTATATTCCAACCCTAATAATCCTTCATGGATTTGTTTTACGGAAGAAGAATTACAAATTATAGGAGAATTAGCCAATAAATATAATGTAATAATAATTGAAGACCTGGCATATTTTTGTATGGATTTCAGACAAGACATGTCAAAGCCGGGTGAGCCTCCTTATCAACCAACTGTTGCAAAATATACTGATAATTATATTCTTTTGATTTCTACTTCAAAAGCTTTTAGTTATGCAGGGCAACGAGTTGGAATGATGGTAATTTCAGATAAATTGTATAACCTGAAGGCTCCCGGATTAAAAAGATTTTTCAAAACGGATACTTTGGGTTATTCCATGATTTTTGGAACATATTATATGCTTACCGCCGGAGCATGTCATTCGGCTCAATATGGGATTGCTGCTATTTTAAAAGCTGTTAATGAAGGGAAATATAATTTCAGGGATGATGTGATTGAGTACGGCAAGAAAGCAAAAATAATGAAAAAAATGTTTGTGGAAAACGGATTTAAAATAGTTTATGATTACGATGGTGATGACCCGATAGCCGATGGCTTTTATTTTACTATTTCATATCCGGGTTTTACAGGTGAAGAATTACTCGAAGAGCTTATATATTATGGTATTAGCGCAATATCGCTATCTATTACAGGAAGCGAACGTAACGAAGGATTAAGGGCTTGTGTTTCGTTAGTACAAAGAGACCTGTTTCCTGACCTGAAATATCGTTTAGAGAAATTCCGCGAACATCATCCGGTAAAATAAAATATTAATAATAATTAATTTTATATTTTTGCGCCTTAAAATTATCAATTGATATTAAGTTATTAATAATTATTAAAATATAAGAAATGATATCAGAACCTCATAAAATCAAGACTATCAGAAAAGTAAATATGACTACTTTTCAGGAACGGGTTAATGCATTACAGGAAGCACATTACAATACTTTCAGAATTCCTTCGGATAAGGTAACATTTGATATGACAAGTTATGGAACAAGTGCGGTAAGCCAGGATCAACTTTCAGGTTTATTTATCGGAGATGAAACTTATGCCGGCAGCAGAAACTTCGAACATCTCGAAGATATTGTATATAAAACATTTGGTCATAAAAATATTTGCCCGACTCATAATATTAAAGGTTCAATTAAGCTTATTAATTCAACTATGGTTTCTGAGGGTGATATCGTATATTCCAACTCGCTAAAACCCGAAGAACTTACCAAAGATAAAGGCGCAACTATTCAAACCCTTTTAGTAGAAAATGATCCCGATTATCCCGGAAATATCAATACTGAATTATTAGAGAGAAAACTTTCAGGCAAAACAAATATTCCTTATGTATATATCGAGCTTTATTCCGATGGTTTCAAACCGATTTCAATTTCTAATATCAAAAAAGTTTATAAAATAGCTGAACAAAATAATACTGTTCTTGTTTTGAATATTTCCTACATTATCTCAAATACTTTATATGTTAGGGGAAAAGAGACAGCATATAAGAATTTTAAACTTGCTGATATTGTTAAGGAAATAACCGCTAATGCCCATGTTTTAATACTTGACGCTGCACAAGACCCCAGGAGCAATGCCGGTGGATTTATTGCAACAAACATTGACGAATTGTACGATAAATACAGGAATGAAGTTGTTGTATTTGAGGGTTTACATACTTATGGTGGAATGGCAGGGCGTACAATGGAAGTTTTTGAAAGGGGTATAAAGGAAATGGTTTATGAAGAACAGGCAATATGGATTGAAGAACAAATAAAAAGGTTTGCTTCAAATCTGAAAGATATTCCTTATTATTTGGGTGCAGATGGAGTGTATATTAAAGTAGATGAATTTTTATCCGGTTTGGAAGATAATCATGCACAAACACTTTCATCAGCATTATATTTGAAATCAGGAGTACGTACTTTTTTAGAAAGTCGTTATTCAGATGAAAAGATACTACCGGTTCAAATCCAGCGCCTTGCAATGACTAACCTTCAGCTTGATCAAATTGCAGAAGCTATTAATGAGCTTTATATAGAAAGAGAAAAAATTGATGCTCTAAAGCTTATTAATAATCCGGCATGGCAGGACGAAGCGACATACAAATGGAAACGCCCGTTATTAAAAGAATTTGTATTTAATTGTGAACCTTATGTAATTCAGAATATTGAACATGTTGGTGTTACAACCCATGAAGAGAGATTAAAATACATAAAGGGAGCCGGGTATAACACATTTCTATTAAAATCCAGACATGTTTATATTGACTTTCTGACAGATTCAGGTACTTCTTCCCAAAGCACCAAACAATGGGCAAAATATTTAACCAGTTCCGAAACTCAGGCATCAAGTATTAATTATTTTGAATTGGTTGATGTGCTTAAGGATATTACAGGCTACAAGTATATTATTCCAACCCACCAGGGAAGAGCAGCAGAACATATTATGTCGCAATGCTTAATTAAAGAAGGTTATGTGCCGGGAAATATGTATTTCACCACAACCAAGCTGCACCAGGAATTAGCCGGTGGTATTTTTGCCGACGTTATTGTTGACGAAGCACATGAGCCTACTTCAACTTTTATGTGGAAAGGAAATATTGATATTAATAAACTCGAAACTATTGTAAAAGAACACGGAGCGGAAAGCATACCATATATCAGCTTTGAATTCAGTGTAAATATGGCTGGCGGGCAGCCTGCTTCGATGGATAACATAAAAGAAGTATATGAATACTGCGAGAAACGTAATATTTATGTAATGTTTGATGCTACCAGGGCTGTTGAAAATGCTTATATGATAAAGAAAAAAGATGCCCGGTATCACAATTCTGCAATAAAAGATATTCTTCGCGAGATGTTCAGCTACGGTCATGGTTGTACGGTATCCAGCAAAAAAGATTATTTGGTAAATATCGGCGGATTCCTTGCCATTAAAGATGATGAAAAATTCTATGAGGATGCAATGGATATGTTAAGAAAGTATGAAGGTTCACCAACTAATGGCGGATTAGCTTCAGGCGATCTGGCTGCTCATACCCAAGGTGTTATTGAAATGATAGATTTCGATTACATCAAAGAGCGTGTTGAACAAACACAATATCTTGGTAAAAAGCTACTCGAAGCAGGAATCCCGATAGTAGAACCTGTCGGCTCTCATGCTGTATTTTTGGATGCAAAAAGATTTCTCCCTCATATCGACCAGGATAATTATCCTGCCCAGGCATTAGCCTCGGCATTGTATGTTGAATCAGGAGTGAGAGGAATGGAACGGGGAAATGTTTCCAAAGGCAGAGGACCTGATGGCAAGAACTACCGACCGGCATTGGAGCTTGTTCGTTTAACTATCCCGCGCAGAGCTTACACCAACTCTCACATGGATCTGGTTGCCGAAAAAATTATTGCTCTGTACAAAAAGAGAGAAACAATAAAAGGTCTTAAATTTATTTACGAACCCGACAAATTACGTTTCTTCCAGGGAAGATTTGAGGAAATTTAGTTTGAAAAAAGGCTGATCCCGATAGTTATCGGGAGAGGCTAAGGCTAAGGAAAAAAATATCAAATATCAAATATCTGATTTATTATAATCTATAAAAAAAAACCTATGACTCTAATATTAAACAAAAACGATGTAGTATCTGTATTAGATATGAAAGACTGTATGAATGTAGTGGAAAATGCATTCAAAGAATTAGCAAACGGAACCGCTGTTCTGCCATTAAGAACAAATATCAAACCGCCTGACGGCTTATCATTATACATGCCGGCATACATAAAAGAAATGAAAGCTCTTGCATGTAAAGTTGTTACGGTTTACAAGGACAATCCTAAAAATCACAATTTACCTGTTGTAATAGGAAAAGTATTACTTCAGGATCCTGATACAGGTGATGTAATTTGCATAATGGACGGTGGGTATTTAACAGCCGTGCGTACCGGCGCTGCAAGTGGTGTGGCTACAAAATATCTTGCAAGAGAAGATAAAAACCAAATTGCCGGAATTTTCGGAACAGGTGTTCAGGCAAGGATGCAACTATGGGCTGTACAGGTTGCCAGGGATATTTCCAAAGCTTATGTTTACGACATTTCAGATGAGGCTGCCGATAAATTCATCGAAGAAATGAGCAAGAAATTAAATCTCGAAATTATTAAAGCCGATTCTCCTGAAGAAGTTCTAAAAGCTGATATAATCTGCACGGCAACATCTTCTGCAACACCGATTTTTGACGGAAAACAAGTAAAGGCAGGTACTCATATCAATGGTATTGGCAGTCATACACCAAACGCCAGAGAACTTGATACCGAAATTATTAAAAGATCAAAATTTATCGGTGATTCCAAAGAAGCATGTTTTAGTGAAGCCGGTGATATTATGATCCCTTTAAAAGAAGGAGCCATTACCGAGTCACACTTTTATGCCGAACTCGGTGAAATAATAACCGGTAAGATAAAAGGCAGGATAAATAATAAAGAAATAACCCTCTTTAAGTCAAACGGACTTGCCATACAAGACGTTGCTACAGCCAAGTTAATTTATGATAAAGCTATTGAAGCCGGAATCGGAGTAGAAGTTAATATATAGTTTTGTCAAAAAATATAAACAAAACATTCGTTTATGCCTGTTGAGAAATATGGTAAAGCGAATGTTTATGTCGCCTATAACGGTGTTAGCGGCAACCGTGAACAATGCTGTTTCTTGACTTTAAAGCTTTGACTTAATTGAAAAACAATATAAATGAACGCAGCCTTTGGAAGTATAATAGAAAACTTGAGAGCAATTAGTATTGTTCTCGAAAAGACACCTGAATCTTTTACAACAGATAGAATACAAACAGGTAATGGTCGAGAATTTACCATCCAAGAGTTTATTTCAAGATATTTTCCATCAACATATTTTGTAAAGAAGGGACTAATTTATTCTTTGACATCACAATCTAGCGAAATTGATTGTGTGCTTTTAGCTCCAAATCACCCCATATTGACAACACCTATTCGAGAAGTTATTATTGCTGAAGGTGTTCATGCCGCGATTGAATTGAAACCAGATATCTCAAATCTATCTAAAGCAGACAGCACAGAGATTAAAAGAGCATTAAAGCAAATTCAATCAGTTAAAAAACTTCAAAGAAAAGTTACAAGATTAAATTTTTCTTTTAAAGGGAAACAAGCACAAAATCCGTATTTTGACAAAATCCCAACTTTTCTTTTCTCTTTTAAATCAAAGCCACCAAAAGAAATAATTACCTTTTTAGTTCAGCAAGTCCAGATAGGAGTTTACGATTTTGATGATTTTCCTGATTTTATTGTAACTCTTGACAATGGAATTTTATTCTATACTCCATACGCAAAAGAGTGCATGTTCAAAAGCATGTTAGAAGAGAACTACAGTTCCTTTCCTGACAGTCTATTTTTACATTTCCCATTAAATCAGGAGGAAACCCTTGCGATGTTTTTAATTGCTCTTTACAGTGTTAATCCCCCCGAACCTTTGATGTCGGACTTCATTTTAAAAAACTACTTGGGACAATTTTCACAAGGATTTTCATTTACGCCTAGTGGAGTTCCAAAACCAAATTCAGGAACTCCTAAACCATTTATTCAGCGGACTCCACAATGAATGTAAATCAATTTGAATAAAAAATACATATACTTCAAACAATTGTGCTTGGTAAAAATAAAACGGCAGCCGCTAACAGCAGTAATCGTTGCACAACCCCATAATTATTCAGATCATCGAACGAAAACAAAGCTTTGTAAAGATGCCTGTTTTTAGAGTACAATTATTGGTTCGGAAAATTTTGTGAGCTTAGATGTGCTTAAAATACTCCATATTTGAGCCAATGATAATATTATGTGTGTTGTAAAATTCTAAAAAAATATGCCTAAAAACCATTCCTTGCACATTCACCCTGTTAGATTACGTGTTAAAAATTTAAACCAAACTCGCAATCTAATATCTAACGGGGTAAAAGCAATTTATAGAATACCCATAGAATTAAACAGGATTAGCCTTGAAATGCCGAAGACGGTTCCCTGCCCGACTCCGTCATTCAGGCGGGAGTCCAACTATATTTTAAGCAAAATTCAAAACCAACCTTTTTGTTAATATTCACGTTTAATTTAACTTTTTTCCAATTAATTAATATTTTTCGGTTAATTTTGAATTTCGGTTAAAATACTAATACGTTGGCACCAATTTAGAATATGAATGAGTTTATTGTAGATAAAGAGTATAAACTGGTAAAAAATGACCCAAATAGAAATGTTTGGGACGTTTACAAGAATGGTGAATTATTACCCAAAGCTGATAAACTTTACAAATATTACCCACTGAGTACATATAGTCTGGACTCACTCTTAAGACATTACTTTTTCTTATCTAAACCTGAAACATTTAATGACCCTTTTGACTGTAATATTAATTTATTAGAAGAAGTTGAAGGGAAAAAGAAACTGGAAACTGTAACAAGGAATTGTTTTAAAAATGTCGGAATTTGTTGTTTAAGCGAAACAATTGATAATCATTTGATGTGGGCTCACTATACAAATAATTATAATGGATTTGTTCTTGAATTCGATGATATGCAAGTTGATATCAATAAAAATGACTACAAGCAATTTGCTTTGTCTAGAGTTATATATCCATCAAATCCACCAAGAGTTAAATCAGAATTACCCTTTTCTCACCAATATTTATTTACAACAAAGCTTAAGCATTGGGAGTATGAAAAAGAATGGAGAATTGTGACAGACCTAAATACAGATAATAGAGAAATGCCTTTTTCTACAAATGTAGTTACTGGTATTTACATAGGACACAAGGTACCTGATAATAATATTGGTCTGTATAAAATGTTATTAGAAATACAAGAATTGAAGTTTCCTAAAGCTTCAATTTATGTAGTTTATCCACATCCTAATGATTTAAAACTTAAATTCGAAAAAGTATGGAATTAAAAACAGGTGCTAACAATTAAGTATCGTTTTCGGCGGTTGCCGAATATGTACTGGATGTTGAACTAAACCGGATTTAAATGAAGTGATACATTATATATAGGGGAATCAATTTTTCAGTGTTAAGTAGAGAAAAACTGACTGATATTTGAAGGCAAAAGTAACAAAATATTGCAGAGT
>JADHVR010000126.1 GCA_016783885.1 Bacteroidales bacterium | reverse complement strand
TCTTGGTGGGTTTAGGGAAAAACGGAGAAAACCAGGAACTGAAAATTAAAAAGGAATAATGCTCCAGCTTTTTGCCGACAACCAGCCATTAGATATTTCCGGCGTAAAATTCAACATTACGCTGAAAAATCCTATGTTTGATAAAGATAAGTTTGAAGGTAGTTATATATTTAATTTAAAACTGCCATTAACATCTCGTAATAAAAAAATATTTGGATTTCCCGGAAGATTAGAAAAATATTCAGCAAATCAATCTAATGATTTTTCTTATCGTGCCCTTTTTAATGGCACCCAAATAATTGATAATGCTATAATTTCTGTTATATATCAACATAATAATTATACTACGAATGTAAAAGTAACATCTGGTTCTTTTATAAATAGATTAAAAGATATGTCATTAAAAAATCTTGATCTTGGTGGTAATAGGACTATAGGAAGCGCACCATTTATCCCTATTAATCATTATAATAATACTTTAACTAAAGAATATCCTGATTCTGATTATGTCTATTTTCCAATTTATAATCTTAATTTTTATGATAATACAGATGTTGAAAATGATTATAAAAATAATATCCAATTTATTAATTTTTATTACAATAATACATTTCAACCTGGCTCTCCTGATTCAACCGGTGGAACATTTTGCGCATTTCCATATTTAGCTTATATTTTAGATCAAATATTCAAAGCCGGCAATGTTAATATTAATAAAAATCCTTTCTTTAGTAATACTGAATTACGAAGACTTGTAATTTATAATAATCATAGTCTAACAGCTACAACTTCAGCACCTAATCCTAATCCGCCCTATAATTGGTTTTATTTTCCAAAAGCACATCATCGGCTTAATTTGATAAATCAGGTTCCCGACTATAATATTTTAGATTTATTGAATGATTTAAAAATCTTTGGGATAAGTTATTTCTTTAATAATACTCTTGGGACTTTAGATATTATGTTTTTAAAAGACATATTACATTCGACTGATTATATTGACTTGACCAATGTTATTGATTATAAAAAGATTGATTTAACTAAGAATGATGGCTATAAATTATCTTATGATTTTAGGGAACCTTATTCAAATAAATATATAAAAGATTTTGAAGATGTGAATTTAAAAGAACCAGTCCAAGCACTTTCTGATCTTCCTGAAGCTGAAGATACAGAAATAAATGAAGTTAGGTATGTTATCGATGTAGATAAATATTATATTTTTAAATATTACAGCGGTACTCAAACAGGTGTCTGGCATTTATTTTCTTATAATTTTCTAGATAAAGTGCTTGATGGTGATAATATTTTTGAAATTCATAGTAATACAAGCCCATTAATGGTACGTGGAATTAAAGATTTTGTAAGTGGAATAGGAAATCGACAATTATTATGTCCTATTGTTGAACAAATAGGATCTAATCCATTTTTCATTAATAATGATGGTTATATACATAATAATTCATTTGATTCACATTTATTATTTTATCGTGGTTTGCAACATGATAGCTTAAATGCT
This sequence comes from Bacteroidales bacterium, assembly GCA_016783885.1. GTDB lineage: Bacteria > Bacteroidota > Bacteroidia > Bacteroidales > JAADJA01 > JAADJA01. The sequence goes on along the minus strand of JADHVR010000126.1, from coordinate 6,421 downwards.
TCATATCCTTTAGGTTCTAATGATGTGTATGATTATGGAGGAAATAAAATATCAAATGCCAATATTTCATTAAAATTTGATGGTGATTATGGTTTATATAACAACTTCTGGTCTGATTATTTTAATTGGATTTTAAACATAACTACAAAAGTAATTCTAAAAAAATTATTTTCTCCTATCGAAATCAATCAATTTGACTTTTCGAAAAAATATCGCCACAACGGTATTGACTATCTGATAAAAAGTATCAAAATTCCCGTAACCGAAAAAGCCATCCTGCCCGCAACTATGGAATGTTATAAGGTTTAAAATTCAAATAATGGATTAAGTCTTTTTGTGTCCGATTTTCTTTATCCAATAAATATCCTATCTTATTGTATTTCATATATTAATATTTAGAACTATTCTAAATGTCAAATTAAATTAATAAAAAACTTGACTTTTGTATAAGTTTAATATTACATTTGCGAAGTAAATTTACTTATAATATTCTATAATAACAATAGCAATTTTTAATCCAAAAACTATATGAAACTAACAAACAGCACTTTAAAGAAAATTAAAAAAAACGCACCTCTCAAAAGAGCGTTAATGGATTTATTCGATAAAAGTCAATATACTATTGAGAGTTATTTGAATAAAAATAACACTGAATTATGTCGTTATGATTCTCTCCAGGTTATTAGCGCATACCTTGAATGCGAAATTAATGATCTGCTTACTGAAAGCACGCTCGATTTTAAACCGATTTATCAATCTTCTTAATATAATAGTATGTATAAAACTTGAACCAAAATAATTAAATAAACTAAATAAATCATCTATGCCACCAACAAATTATTACAAAAAAACAAGCGACCTTCTATGAATTTTGCCAAACAGGAAATTCACCGGTTTTTCCATAGCTGTTTTTTTGGCCGGTAAAAGATATTAAAACTAAGAGCGGGATAATAATAACAACTTGAATTTTTCATAAAATTGGTTTTGGTTAATAATTTGTTAATAATGATGCCCCTACACTTTCCGTCCCGCTCATAGGGGTTTTTAAAAATTCTTTAAATAATGACATTAAACGAACAAATAAAATTCATTCAAAACCTAGATAATTCAGTACCCAAATTCGCTGTGTTAGAAACTCTTAAACTTTGGAAAAAGCACTTCCCTGAAATTCACAATAATTCCGTCCTGGTTGGAATGTCTCACGAAGACTATAAAATATATCTCGAATTTAGAGAGTTCTTAATTTTTAAAAATCAAAAATCATGACAATAATCTTCATTCTAAAATTTATCGCCGTCCTGTTACTTTCAGGTATCATTTTCGTAATAATGATATGTTGTATTTATTATTTTAAAACAATAATGCTTCGAAAGAACATCAAGAAGTTCGACATCTGTAAATTCTATATCAACGAATTCAAATATACCGGAAAGGTTGTTGATAGAATTGGTAATCAGGTTAAGGTTGAATTTCTTGATGATGATGGATCGGTAGAAAAGCGCAGAATTCATATTCATAATATTTACCCGGTTTGGTAAAAAAATTACACATTATGACAACAAAATTAGACAGAGACCAGGAAGCCTGCCTGAAAATTTTAGGTATTGTTACCATTAACGAAATTAGCTATTCATTGAAATCATGCTATCCAAAATTTACGGATGCCTGGTTTCAGTCGCAAGAAGATGAAATAGTAGTTGAATCACAAAAGGGATTCATAGTATTAACACCAACCGAGACTCCCTGCCTTGTATGAGAAAAAACTTTTCATATAGAATAGAACGATTTCTCAGGGCTGTTATCCGGCACCGGCGTTTATTAATATCGAAAAATAAGAGTCCTGTAAACAAATTAAGGGCGCTTAATCTAATCGCCCACATTGAAAGGCATCTCCAATCAGGATTTTCTAATAAGGGATTTGCCCGATTTTTTCTAAAAAACAAAGATGAAATCCGATATCTGATTAAAGACGAGGATATAAAAAAACTCAATGACTTCAACAGGTTTATTCACCTGTCGCAGTCGTATCAATATTTGTAATAAATGACCTATGCACAAATCAAGAGAAAGTTTAGACGAGCAACAAAAAGACGAAATTATGTCTAATCACTATTACACAAAAACAATAATTTGTCCTTATTGCGACAGAGAACAAAAGGAAATAGATGTTTCAGATAAAGAGGATGGAGACTATTTTGAAGCTGATTGCGAATATTGTACAGATACATTTGAAGTCGAAGTATATGGTAAAGATAATTTTTCTTCCATAGAATTACCTGAAGATTAAAATTTTAAATCTTAAATAACCTTGATCCCTCAATCCACAATAGACGAAATATTTTCAACTGCCAGTATAGATAAATGAGAGACAGCTTCAATAATATCATCCAAAAATTCAATGAATATAACATCCTGATTGAAGATGTTTTGAATACTTTTTCGGATACCCCGAAAAATTATAAGCTTAAAAAAAAAATAGAAGCTGCTTTTCGTATTGTTAAACGCACAATGCAACGGCACGAAGATATGATCACTGATGCTATGCCACCAATTAAATCAAAGAAAAATGACTATCCCAATGAATTTATTGAAATCTGGAATATTTATAAGGATTTCCTGATTGAACAATTCGGGATACGAATGAAAAGTCGGATGCAATTATTCAGGCTTAAATTATTATTTGAACTTACTGAAAATGATTTTATAAAAGCCGGAAAATGGCTTAAATATTATATGGCTGCCGGCAGCTCAAGTATATATCCGGTTAATGATTTTAAAATTGAACAAACAGAAATAAAAAATGAAGGAAAAAAAGCAGGATTTACAATACCAGGCAAAAAATAAAACAAACATTAAGCCTTATTTTCAGGATCAAGGCAAATTACCACCGCAGGCAGTTGACCTTGAAGAAGCTGTTTTGGGAGCCTGTATGCTCGAATACGATGCTTATAATAATATCGGGCATATTTTAAACCCCGAATGTTTTTACAAAGAGTCCCACCAAATTATTTACAGCGCAATCGAAGCTCTTTCTTCTAAATCAAAGCCAATTGATATTTTGACCGTTACTGACCAACTAAAAACCACAGGTGAACTTGAGTTTATCGGGGGTGCTTATTATATAACACAACTTACCGGCAGAGTTGCCAGTTCAACCAATATCGAATATCATTCGATGATAGTTTATCAAAAATATGTTCAACGCGAAATGATAATCCACTCCTCTCGAGTTATTCAGTTTGCTTTTGATGATACTGGCTTTGAGGATGCCATTCAAACTTATTATAAATCAACTGAGGTTATTGATAATTTGCTTGCTGGCCGTCGATCCGACCGTACACTTGCAAATATTATGGAAGATTATGAAAAAGAATTAGACAGACGGATGAAGTTGTTTGCTGAAGGTTGCACAATCGGAATTAAAACCGGCATAGTATTTCTTAATAAAATAACCCACGGATGGAAACCCGGCGAATTAATTATTGTTGCCGGCAGGCCCGGAATGGGAAAAACCGCAGTTGGATTAAATCTTTTCGCTAAAAATGCAGCCGAACAAAACAAAAATATTTTATTTTTTTCTCTTGAAATGGATGAATTTCCTTTGCTCGATAGACTGACTTGCAGTTATGGAGGAATAGACCCTAATTTTCTTAAATCGGGAGAAATAAAAAATTATCCTGACCAATTGAGCAAATTCCAGGAAACGAAACAAAAACTTAAATCACTACCCTTTTCAATTGATGACAATGCGTATTCCGATATTAAACATATCACCACCGTAAGCCGTGCCAAAAACCGAAAAGGTAAATGCGATATGGTTGTTATTGACTATCTTCAGTTAATTGAAACATCTCAATCAAAATCTAATAGTTATTTCAAAAATAGAGAACGTGAAGTATCCGAAATGACTAGATCATTAAAACGTCTCGCTAAAGAACTCAAAATCCCTGTTATTTTATTAGCGCAACTTAACCGGAGCGTTGAAAGCAGGAATGATAAACGACCTGTTATGTCCGATCTTCGTGAATCCGGATCTATTGAGCAAGATGCAGATATTATAATTTTTCCTTTCCGTCCTGAATATTATAAAATAATGGAAGATGATCAACAAAATTCAACCGAAGGTGTTATGATTTTTATTGTTGCAAAAAATCGTAACGGAAAAATCACCGGTGATGTTTATGCACAATACAGTCCTGATTTAACCCAATTTTTTGATTATGACCATAATAATGAAAGCGAAAGTGAAATTGAAAAAGCACCTTATTAATAAATAATTGTGATGAAAATTAGAAATTTACAGGTAACATCACCTGATAGTAATGCGCTTAAAAGCAATAAAATCAGATTGATTATTGATTTTTTAAACGAACATTATGAAATCCGTATCAATAGATTCAAACAATCGGAAAAAGAGATTATTAGTAAAACTAAAAAATATAATTTTCCTCCAAGCCTTGATGATATTAGCCTGCACCTTCAGGAAAATGAAATTTCTGTAAGTGATAGCATCCTTCGCAAAATTATTAATTCACCTAACCAAATACAGAATTATGACCCTATTTCAGAATATTTCTTTGATATTAAAGATTTATTTAAAGGCGTATCTCATATCGATAAATTTTGCTCCTTTATTAAAGCAAAATCTTATAATGATCGTGTCGGTAAAAATTATTATCAGGATAGATTTATAAATATATTTCGCAAATGGTTGGTCTCTGCCGTTGCAGGTGGACTAAGAGTTCAACAAAATGAAGTTGCCCTTGGATTGATACAGGAAGAAGAAGGTACCGGTAAAACAACTATTTGCGACTGGCTTTGTCCAAAACCTCTTAAAATGATGTTTGTTCGCAGCGATAAAGAAAAGAACGGTTTCAATATGCGTCATTCTTTTACTGAAAATTTTATTGTTCTTTTTGACGAATTTATCGGACTGAACCATTTTACGGCAGAGACATTTAAAAGCACTATGAGTGCTGTTGAAATTGATGTAAAGGAAAGGCACGATCCTTTTCCTAAGAGAAAACCCCGAATTACAAATGCTATGTTTACTTCTAATAATAAAACCGGAAAAAATAAAGGGTTTCTGTTTCCCGGATTAGGAACCAGACGCTTTGCATGCCTTCATATAGAATCCATCGAATACGATAAAATTATGAATGAAATTAATGTAGATCAGATATGGGCTGAAGCTTATATGCTTTTCAAAGGTGGTTTTAATTATAAATGGGGTCCTAATAATTTTATTGAATTTGCTGAATACAACGAACGTTTTTTTATTGAAACAAATGCAGTACAAATTATCGAGGCAAATTTTACTAAGCCTTTAAATAGAAGCGATGGAATTTGGATGACACCAACTGAGTTAATGATCTTATTTAACGAGAAACATATGGCAAGTCGCGATAATCTTTCAGAATTAAGCCCGGAAAAAATCGGGATTGCTTTAAAACAGCTCGGTTATGATAAAAAAGGGAAGCGAATTAACGGATTAACAAAGTACCCTTATTATGTAAAACTTTTATTTTAAATGTATTATATATATATTTTTTTATTATAGATATAAAACTTAAAAAGAGAAAATGATAGCTACGAGGTTTCAACTTTCAACAAAATTCGGAAACACCAGTATTTATACGGCCTTAGGTGTTGAAGGTATGGTTTTTTTCACTACCTTCAACGTACCTTCAACACCTTTCAACAAAACATACCTTCAACACCTTTTCAACAGTTTAATGATTATATATCAACTAATTAAGTTAATGTTGAATGTTGAAGGTAGGGTGTGGTATAAAATTTAAAAAATAAAAAAAAAATGAACCCAAAACAAGACAAAAACGGCTTTTATTATTACGATAGTCAGCCACCCGATACCCGGGTAGCCTCGGCTGATGATTTTTATAATGATCAGATGCAATTAATAATAGACAAACCATTATTAGTGCAATCATATCATAATCCGGATATATTTTTTGCATTACGAACAAAAATAAAATTCAATCCCGGAAAATTACAACCCTGGCTTGCGGCGGGGAGGGTATTTGTGTGGGATGGGGAATAACGATATTGATAAGGAAAGTTGAGCTATGACAAAAAAGAGAAAAATAACAAAACAGCAGTACGAAAGAGCAAAGAGAATAGTTTCAGAATACGAAGCTCAATTTTCTTTATCTTTTGTTAGAGGGGCGTTTTTCCTCAATGATTTGGAGATATTAACAGGCAGTATTAGCGTTCCAAAACTTACCGAAAAGGTGTTTGATGAAAGTCACTGCTATATGCTTGAACAACTAATCAATGAAAGGATAAGTGGATTAGAATGGTGCAATGTCGATGACGCTGGATACTTGTCAATAGCATTCTACCGAGCAACTATAATATCCGATGAACAAATAAACACCGTTATAGAGTGCTTAAATGCCCT
>JADHVR010000008.1 GCA_016783885.1 Bacteroidales bacterium | reverse complement strand
TAGTAAAAAGAGCACAAAAAACTATTAACCTTGCTGTATCAGTTGGGAAACTGAATAAGAACTGGAGAGAGGAAATGGAGGAATAATTGCAAATTTAAAAATGCGAAATAAAAAATTTAAAATTCAACATTTTCATCTATGAAAAAATACGATAAACTAATTAAAAATGCAGTGGGACGAATGGTTCCGACTATAATAAATGGCGAAAAGCATATCCCTTATCAGGGTGTAGGTAAATATAAACCAACAGGCAGGAAACACGCACCCCGCATAGCCTCATGTGCTGATTATCCCATTGATGGAAACAAAACCGTTCCTTCACTCAAAGAGGCGCTGATCAAAGCCGGATTAAAAGACGGCATGACCATATCCACGCATCACCACTTCAGAAATGGCGACATTATTGCAAACCAGATATTTGACATTGCCCACGAACTAGGTGTGAAAGACCTTCGCTGGTACCCATCTGCATCATTCCCTTGCCAGGAGCATTTAATTCAATATCTTGAAGATGGAACTATCAATCGTATAGAAGGAAGCATGAACGGCCCTCTCGGAAAATTTGCTTCGGAAGGAAAAATGAAAGGAGTTGGAGTGCTTCGTTCACACGGCGGAAGATACCAGGCTGTGCAGGATGGAGAGGTTCAGATAGACATAGCCGTGATAGCTGCACCCTCAGCCGATGTTTTCGGCAATGCCAATGGTGTGAACGGTCCTGCTGCCTGCGGTTTATTAGGCTTTGCCCTGGCTGACTCTCAGTATGCGGATAAAGTTATTGTTGTTACCGACAACCTCGTTCCGTTTCCATGTATTCCGTGGCAAATCCAAGGTAATTACGTAGATTACGTTGTTGAAGTTGAAAAAGTAGGTATTCCTGAGAAGATAATTTCAGGTACGACCCGTATCACTAAAAGTCCTGACCGCTTGCTCATAGCTGAATTGACTGCCCAATTCTGCGATGAAGCAGGACTCATTTATGACGGTTTCTCTTACCAGGCAGGCGCCGGCGGAACTGCCCTGTCTATTGGAAATTATTTTGGCGATATATTAAGAGAACGCGGATGGAAAGCCCGTTTTATTCGTGCAGGAAGTAATAAATATCCCGTTCAGATGTTGGAAGAAGGATTAGTGGACTATATTTTAGACGGACAAACCTTCGACCTGGAAGGCGTACGTTCGATGAGGGAAAATCCCGGTCATATAAATACGAGTCCGTTTACCAGCTACAATTACCACGGAAAAGGAATTTTCGCTACTATGGTTGATGTGGTTGTGCTGGGAGCAACAGAGGTGGATGTAAACTTCAACGCCAACGTAGTAACCCACTCCGACGGATACTTGCTCCACGGTATCGGCGGATGGCAGAACTGCCTGTTTTCAAAATGTACAATCCTGCCTATCCCTCTGTTCCGCGACAGGATACCTGTTATCAAAGATGAAGTAACAACAATTTGCGGTCCCGGAGAGTTGATCGATGTGATAGTTACAGAGAGAGGAATAGCTATTAATCCAAGGAGAACCGACCTGTTAGATAAAATGAAAGGTTCTTCTCTTCCTGTAAAAACAATTGAAGAATTAAAGGATGAAGCTGAGAAAATTTGTGGCGTTCCCAAAAAACCAGACCTTAGCGACGAAATAATAGCCGTAATCAAATGGGTAGATGGGACAGTGATAGATGCGGTGAGGAAAGTGGGATGATTTACGATTGCAGATTTTAGATTTTAGATTTACGATTTTAGTCACGAACCTTCGGGATTAGATTTAGAAAGACCTTCCGCGAAGTTATGTCGCAGTCGTCATTGCGAAATACTGTTAGGTTTGGCCTGTGCGCCGGCGTATGGTGGCAATCTGTCTGCGATTACGGGATCCTTTCATAGCCCCAAGCTGTCTGGGGATAGAAAATATAATTGAATGAATTATTGCTTGTTATGTTTTGCCAATAAAACAAAGTTTTATAACTTTGTGAAAAATATTATTATGGGTACTAAAGAAAAAATAAAAAAAGAAATAGACAAATTGTCTGAAGAATTTCTCGATGATGTTTTAAAGTATTTATACAACTTAAAAAACACTTATAAACCAAAGAAAAACATCCGCAGATTGCATTTAAAAGGACAATTTGATAATATAAATATCAGGCAAAATGCTTATGAATAGAATACTGGTTGATACAAATGTTTTGGTTTATTCTATTGATGAGGATTCAAAATTCAATTCAAGAGCTATAAAATTACTTACTAATCCAAATTATGACTTATACACAACCTCAAAGAACTTATCTGAATTTCTTGTTGTACTGACAAAAGGTATTGAAGTCCCTCTTACGATAAAAGAAACTGTTGATTTACTTGAAGGCTTAATGGCTAATTTAACAATCTTGTATCCTTCAAAAAATTCCTTCCGGCAGTTTAAGAAATTAGTATTAAAATATAAACCAAGGGGGTTAAAAATTCATGATTTTGAAAATGTTAGCATAGGATTGGAAAATGGAATAAAGCATGTAGCTACTATAAATATAAAAGATTTTAAAAGCATTGACGAACTCCATCTTATAGAATTTTGAATCTCTAATTTATAACGACAGTTGGAAACTGTTAGTGTCGATTTATTAAAAAAAAGCCCTGCCTGCAAAAAAACAGACAGGACTTCAACATTAACCTTAAAATTTACCCTATTTTAAAATCGATAATTTGTTTACTGCCGTTTCTCCTCCTGCATTTATTCTGTATAAATACAGTCCTGTTCCCAGCTTGTTTCCCTTGCTATCTGTTCCATCCCAGACGTACTGATAGGTATCCGCTTTCATTTCCTCACTGACGATTGTATTAACTCGTTTACCTGTGAGATCAAATATATCTACTTGTACATAACATCTGATATTTATTTCGAAAGAAATTGTTGTACCTGAAGTAAAAGGATTAGGAAAATTCATAAGGCTAAAATCCGAGCTGTTAATAAATGAGTATTCATCAACACCAACCGTTCCGTAAGTGTATATCATTTTGTCGGAATTCACCCAGCCTTTTGCTTCCCAATCTTGTTCAAGCACCTCAAATAAATTACCATTAGCATCGTAAGTAAAATATTTCATACAGTCGTTTTCCCAGGCACCATTTAACCATTCTTCCCCAAATTCTTCTATAAGCTGCCAATTAGCATTGTAAGCTGGAACGGTATGCAGAAAGTTCTCCCATTGTCCGTTTTCCCATATTTTCGTCAGTTGGTCAATATAATGTCCTCCGCCATCATAAGTCCAGAACGAATCATATTCATTTTCCCATGCTCCGTTCCACCACATTTGCTTAAGATCTTCCATTAATAAATTATTTGTATAAGTATAATAATGTATATCAAAATTCTCCCAGACATTGTTCATAAAATCCCAATCCAACTCTAATTCTTCTATACAATTACCATTCACATCGTAAGTGTATAGCCATTTATCATTATTTATCCATTGCTCCATCATCCACATTTGTGATAATAACTCGGTAAGCCAGCCATTTCCATCATAAGTATAAGTATCCTTCATCATTAAATCCCATTCCTGCGTGTCAGCGTTCCACATATACCAAAGTGCTTCCAGCGGCGCACCGCTTGCATTATTTGTATATTCCATCTTCATACCGTTTACCCATGCACCTTCTACCCATGCATAAACAATCATCTCGATCAAAAACTCATTATTATCATAAGTATAAACCATTTTCATAACATTCACCCATGCTCCATTTTCCCATTCCATGATAAGCATTTCAAGAATAACAAAACCGTCAACTTCATAAATTTTGGTTGCAGATTTTAAATTATCACCGGCAATTGCAGATAAGGCATTCGAATTATCTAAAGTATGAAATGCCGGATTCTGATACTTTTGAATTACCTCCTTCCAGTTTTCAGGCAAGGAAGTCTGCGCAGATACTAAACCCGCAATGCAAAAAGCAAAGACAAAGGTTAAAACTTTTAGTACAATTTTTTTCATAGTAAAATCCTCCATTTTTAGTTGTTTAAAAAATTAACTATTTGACTTTAATTTTGGGTATTGTTTTTAAGAGTATAAAATTAATATTTTTATTTAGATTATCAAAATTAACTTGTATAAAAGTTAATGTCAATATTTATCTGACTTATTGAATGAAAGGCTATAAATCTGTGATAAAGTTACTGGAATTGATGAGATTAGTAATTACTAATTCTGATCAGTTACATTGATTTTTATACAATACGCCTTTATGCACAAATCAAATTTCAATGTTTTCCATTCACTTGCAGTTCCGCATTCGTACCAGGTATTTTGCCATTTTTCGTAATTCGGGTTGACCCAGCATTTGCCTGAGGTAACGTGAGGCTCGGAATAACCGTCAATAAATGTTTCAATAGGTAAAGGCAAGGTGTCATTAGGTGTGATGTATCTCATCATAATAAAAAAATCCTTTCCCTTTGCAACTTGTACCGGAACATCCAAATCAAGTGTATAATATCCTGCATATTTGCAGTGATACTCATTATTTTCCGACAGTTTACCGAATAAAGTTTTAGAAGAGTCGTTGAACTCCCTGTAAATTTCAGCGTAAATCCTTGTGTTTGGAAAATTAACGAATGTACCCGTTTTTGTTATTTTCAGATCGCACTCTGCCGTATATTTTACCAGTCCGTAACATATTGTATCACGAAAACCATAAGAGTAAAACGAACCTAATGTGTCGTAATAATATATTTTGGAATTTGGTTCATAAGGTATCCATTTGTTCCAGATGGCATTATAATTCAAAATATTTTCATCTTCATAAGAAATATAAAAGAACCCTTTCTCTCCGAATTTTTCTCCCAGGCTGTTCTGTGCTATCCAGGCTCCTCTCCTACCCTGTGTTATCAGCGTATCATTCCAGCCCACTAAGTTAACGGCATGGTTTATCTTTTCAACATCAGTATAGTATGTGTTAGTAATGGTATCCAGAATTTCTTTTTTGTAATACATCATCGAATAAACCGCACCGTAATCCATAATGGTCTTCTTTATCAAATGAGGGTCGTTTGGCAAATACCTGGCATCGGTAATATAAGCTGCTGTTGCGGGTTCTTTATGATAAAGCGAATCGGTTTCCGGATTTTTCAGCAGCGGACCCGATCTTCGCGAAAAATAAGCCGTTGCCATATAATGATTTCCGTTTGTGCTTCTTTCGGGAACAAAGCCATGGTACAACTTTAAATTTATATCCGATAATTCGAAATTCCCGAATCCGTAAGTTCGCCAGATTGATTCCACCGAAACCGTTGCAGCGCTTGCCCAGCAGCCTCCGTTTGGCTGGGTTTTTACCGGGCTTAGGCTGTCTGTATTCCGTAGATCAAACACAACCGGAAAATCCTTTCCGACAAATCTTTCATTATCAATGTCGGGAAATATAACTTTTTCAATATCTTCCTGAGAATAACTTTGAAAGAGTAAAAAAAATACTATAATAAAAAATATACTGAAACGCATCCGTACGGACTATTTTCGTATTAACTAACTAAATTGGTTTAGTGTTGTTTTTTATCATCTATTTGCCTGCCCGACTGGTCAGGCAGGCATTTTCGTTCAACGTCTGTTTATAAGTCTTTTCATACAGCGCCAAACTTAGCAAAAAAACTTTAAACACTAAACACTAATTCGAAACCCAAATCCACTTTTCCAAACTTTTCAACAACCCGAATTCCGACTTTGTTTTTATCTAATTTTACAAGCTCTAAAATTAAATGATTAAATGATTAAATGATTAAATGATTAAATGATTAAATGATTAAATGGTTGTTTGTTGTTTGATGTTTGATGTTTGAACTTTAAACTTTGAGCTCACTCCGAAAATTAAAAAATATAAAAAAGCCACAAAAACACCAAGTCACAATCCCGAAAGCTTTCGGGGTAGTGGCGAAAAAGCGACTTTTCGGATGGACTCAACTTGAAACTTGAAACCTGAAACTTTGAACCTGAAACCTGAAACTTGAAACTTCAAAATCTAAAATCGTAAATCTAAAATTATAACTCCAATTATGCCTGATTTCACACACCTGCACGTACATACTCAATATTCCATCCTGGATGGAGCGGCAAATATTGAATTATTGATAAGAAAAACCAAAGACTCCGGTATGAAAGCCCTGGCAATTACCGACCATGGAAATATGTACGGTGTGCTGAAATTTTTTAATGAAGCAAAAAAACAGAAAATTAAACCTATAATCGGTTGTGAAGTTTACGTTGCAAAAGAAGACCGCCGTAAAAAAGAAAAAACAAAGGGTAAGCATTACCATCACCTGATATTATTGGCTAAAAATAAAACCGGTTACTTTAATCTGTCAAGGTTAACATCTCTGGGTTATCTCGAAGGATTTTATTACAAACCGCGTATTGATAAAGAAATTTTAAAAGAATACAGTGAAGGGCTTATTGCTTCGAGCGCCTGTATTGGAGGTGAAATACCATATACCATACTGAATCATGGAGAAGAAAAAGCACAGGAAGTAATCGATTGGTATAAAGAAGTATTCGGAGATGACTTTTACCTTGAAATGCAAAATCATGGATCTCCCGATCAAAAAACAGTAAATGAATCCTTATTAAGGCTTGCCGAAAAAAACAACCTGAAAGTAATAGCTACTAATGATGTTCATTTCATTAATAAAGAAGATTATGACGCACATGATATTTTAATACGTTTAAACACCGGGTCAGATATTAATGATAAAAAAGGAAAATTAAAATATACGGGACAGGAATATCTGAAAACCCCGGAGGAAATGGCTGCGCTTTTCCCTGACCATCCTGAAGTGCTGGCAAATACCCTTGAGATAGTTGAAAAAATAGAAGATTACAATATTCACAGCGATATTGTCCTGCCCCGCTTCCCTTTACCCGAAGAGTTCGGCTCTGAAGATGATTACCTGAAACACCTGACTTATGAGGGAGCAAAAAGATTTTATCCCGAAATTACCGATGAGATAAAAGAAAGACTCGATTTTGAATTGAATGTAATAAAAGATATGGGCTTTCCGGGATACTTCCTTATTGTACAGGATTTCATTAATAAAGCCCGTGAAATGGGAGTTACGGTTGGGCCCGGCAGAGGCTCGGCTGCCGGTTCTGCAGTGGCATATTGCACAGGTATCACCGGCATCGATCCTATTAAATATAATCTGCTGTTCGAACGTTTCCTTAATCCTGATAGGGTTTCCATGCCCGATATTGATATTGACTTTGACGACGAGGGCAGGGATAAGGTTTTGGATTATGTTATAAAAAAATATGGCGAAAATCGTGTAGCCCAAATAGTAACCTTCGGCACAATGGCTGCAAAGATGGCTATAAGGGATGTGGCACGCGTTTTAAAACTTCCTTTGCCTGATGCCGACAGGCTGGCTAAACTCGTACCCGAACGCCCCGGAATTTCATTAAAGCAAGCATTTAAGGAAGTTCCCGAACTGGCTCAGATAAAGGATAAAGGCGAAGACCTCGAAAGAAAAACCCTTCAGTTTGCCGAAACGCTTGAAGGCTCTGCCAGACACACAGGAACACATGCCTGCGGCGTTATCATTGGTCCTGACGACCTGATAAATCATATTCCGCTTGCAACTGCCAAAGACTCCGAATTAATGGTTACACAGTATGAGGGGAAATTAGTTGAATCTGTCGGTATGCTTAAAATGGATTTTCTCGGATTGAAAACTCTTTCTATTATTAACGATGCAATAAAAAACATCCAAAAACGGCATAATGTAAAAATTGATATTGAAAATATTCCCCTGGATGACAAAAAAACTTTCGAACTTTACCAGAGAGGCGATACCATCGGTACTTTCCAGTTCGAATCGGAAGGGATGAGAAGCTACCTGAAAGAGCTTAAGCCTACCGGTATTGAAGACCTTATCGCCATGAATGCCCTGTACCGTCCGGGTCCTATGGAATTCATTCCTACTTATATCAGAAGAAAACATGGCAAAGAAAAAGTGAACTATCCTCATCCCTTATTAGAGGAGATTCTTAAGCCTACTTACGGGATCATGGTTTACCAGGAACAGATCATGCAAACCGCACAGATAATGGGGGACTTCTCGCTTGGCAAAGCAGATATTCTTCGCCGTGCCATGGGTAAAAAGAATATGAAAATCATGGAGCAGCAGAAAGCTCTTTTTATTGACGGCGCTGAAAAAAAAGACATCGATAAAAGGAAAGCGGAGGATGTTTTCAACACTATGATGGAATTTGCCAAGTACGGATTTAACCGCTCTCACTCTGCTGCTTATTCGGTTATTGCGTATCAAACCGCTTACATCAAAGCTCATTATCCCGCCGAATACATGGCAGCGGTTCTTACCCACAACCTGAATGATATTAAAAAGATCACGTTCTTTATTGATGAATGTAAACGACAGGGTATTTCCGTTCTGGGTCCGAATGTTAATGAAAGTGATTTGAATTTTATGGTTAACTTTAAAGGCGAGATAAGGTTTGGGCTTGCTGCTATAAAAAATGTGGGTGAAAATGCAGCTACAAGTATTATTGAAGAAAGAGAGGAAAACGGTTTTTACAAAAATATTTTTGATTTTACAAAACGTATAAACCTGAGGGCTGTGAATAAAAGAAGCATGGAAGCCCTGGCAATGGCAGGCGCTTTCGATGATTTTGAAGGCACACACAGGGCGCAGTATTTTTACAGGGAACATTCCGAGGACACTATTTTCCTTGAAAAAATCGTAAAACATGCAGCTAATTTTCAGCAACAACAAAATTCCTCACAAGTAAGCCTTTTTGGTGATATGGAAGAAATAGAGGTTAAAGACCCCGAACTCCCTAAGTGCGACCCGTGGACAAAGCTGGAACAGCTTAAAAACGAGAAAGAAATAACAGGGTTTTATATGTCGGGTCATCCTTTGGAAGATTATCAGATAGAGATGGAGAATTTCTGCAATGTAACCATTAATGACCTGAAAAACAATCTTGCGAAATACAGGAATAAAAAAGTAAGCTTTGCAGGAATACTAACATCTGTTGCGCACCGTACGTCGCAAACAGGAAACCGGTTTGCTACTTTTATTATAGAAGATTTCACCGACCAAAATCAATTCATCCTTTTTTCAGAGGAGTATTTAAAATTTAAGCACTTACTTATCGAAGGCACTTCACTTTTACTTATTGCAAAAGTCGTTATCAGGAACAACAAGAACCGCGATACCCTCGATGTACGGATTAATAATATAATGTTGTTATCAGAAGCTATGGAAAAGCTGACAAAGGAAATTGTGCTTCAAGTGCCATTGTCAGGCATTACAGATCAATTTACAGAAGACATAACAGAGATAATAAAAACAGGACAGGGTAAATGCAACCTGAAACTCCAGGTAACGGATACTGAAGACAATATTGTGATTGAAATGCCGGTGAAGAAGTTTATGGTTGGAGCTTCCGGGTTTTTGAGAAAGATTTCGCAATATCCGGAGGTTACTTATAAGTTAAGTTGATTTAATCACATTAAATATCTCTTATGTTATTTATAAAAAATTTGTTGTATTTTTATGCACAAGTTGAATAAATAATGATTACTGAAAAAAAAATAAAAGAAATCGTTGATAAAATAATTAGCAACTATCAGCCTGAAAAGATTATTTTATTTGGCTCCTACGCTAATGGAAATCCTGATATGAACAGTGATTTGGATTTATTTATTATTAAAAATACAAAAACCCCAAAACAAAAAAGAGGCAGAGAATTAAGAAAATACTTATACGGTTCGCTTGTTCCTATGGATTTAAAAATATATACTCCACAAGAATTTAATGATGAATTAACCAATAGATATTCTTTCTTATTTTCAGCGATTAAAGGAAGTAAAACATTATATGAACGAAAAAATTAATACTATAACAAAGTGGATAGTTAAAGGTGACCATGACTTAGGAACCGCCAAGATTACTTTTCTTCATATTTCAAAGTATAAAGATACAATAGCATTTCATTGCCAGCAAGCAGTTGAAAAGTATTTGAAAGGATTATTAGTCCATCTTGATCTTGAATTCAGGCCTACTCATGATTTGATTTACCTGCTTGAGTTGATAAATCAAAAAAATGAAATAACTACTGATATTTTTGATAAAGCTTCAAGTTTGGAGGATTTTAGTGTGGAAATAAGGTATCCTGATTCAACAATAGAACTGTCAGACGAAGATATTAAGGACGCCTTATCAATAGCTAAATTCTTTAGAGATTTCATAACAAAAATAATTGGATTAAACATAGAATATGATGAAATAATAGATAATCCTATTATTAATTAAGAAATTTCTGAAAACAAAAAGCAGAAGGCAAATGCAATCTGAAAATACAGGTAACAGACACTGAAGACAATATCGCAATTGAAATGCCGGTGAAAAAGTTTACGGTTGGGGCTTTAGAGTTTTTTGAGGAAGATTTCGAAATATCAGGAGGTGACTTATAAATTAAGCTGACTGCAATTCTTTTTTTGTTGCTCCTGATATTTTACTCTGATTTATCAGACTGAACATATTTTCTCTGTATTCATTTTTTGATAAATCTTTCATCTGTGGTTTTTGCCCGCAAATATAAAGGGCAATTTCCTGCAAAACAATATGTGGCATACCGAAGGATTAACCATATTTCATAATCCTCGATGATTAATATCCCACGATAATTAGAAAGACTTTAGAATTTGTATTACAGATCCATAAGTCTTCCTAGGCTGATACAGGTTAAGTATTAGGGAATAATAGTTTTTACTCCTCTCTGGAAATTTTAATTAAACTGATTTCTACCGATCCTCCAAGGGGTAGCAAGCTCACCCAGTTATTGTCTGCAAAAAACCAAGAATATTGTTTGCCAATGGGGATAATATATTCTTTAACTTCGTCACCTGCTGGAATCGGCAGAATATAACCGCCTTTTTTTGAACTATCCTTACCATAACTCATCACTATCTTAAATTCAGTATTTGAAATATTTTTTGCTTTGATAAATATAAAGCTGTTTTTCCTGTCGGTAATCAGTACAGGTTCAAAACTGAATTTCTTTTCTTTATTGTTTTCGAGATTTACAGGGGAACTGATGAGGTTTCTTACTGCATTTTTATCAAGAATTTTAATGATTTTATTTATCATCTGGTCGGGATAAGTTTCATTAGGTTTGGTTCCTTTTGCAATCCTGTATGAGTCGAGAGCCTGGTCATATACTTTAGCTGAAAAAAATTTGTCGGCATCAGCAATAGCTTTATCATAAGCCTGCTGAATCTTTAGCATTTCAGCTTTGAATATTTTGTTTATTTCTTCAATCTTCATTATGGGATACTCTTCATCGGGCATCAGCGCTGAAGCTTCAACATATTTAGGCTTGGCTTCGGAATATTCTTTTGCCTTGAAGAATTCATCGGCATCAGCAATAAGTTTTAAATAATTAGCTTTTAAAGTTTCAAAGTCTGTAATCAAACGTTCGATTTCTGCAATTTTCTGAACGGGGTATTGTTCTTCCGGTTTATAATTAAGCGCATCCTTATATTTTAATTTGGCTTGTTCATACTGCTCCTTGCTAAAAAAAGCATCAGCTTCCGCGATCAAATCATTGTAAGTTTCCTGAACAGCCAGCTCCTGGGCAGGGATTATGTCGCTGATTTCTTTTAGCATATTTTTCGGATATTGCTCATTAGTATCATTTTTTGATTTCATTGATTTATTTAATTCAGCGACCAGACTATCAATAAAAAAATTTAATCTTCTAATACTATCACTTAGGTCACCAATTAAATTTAATTTTTGTATTAAAAATAGAGTATTTTTATTTGATTCTAAGAGAAAATTTAATGATGGAATAATTTGATCATTTATTTTGATCTCAATTCGATCAAAATTTCTTTTCGAAAGTTCAATATCTTCATATGCTTTATTTATTAGCATAAATTCGTCTTCTTTTGTTCTCTCATTGTCAAATTTAGACTCAAACTCCGCTTTTAATGAAGAGATAGAATTTCTAAATTCATCATGTTCAGCATTTAGTAGTGGTAAATTATAATTAAATAATTTGTTCACATCATTATAAGTTATCACAATAAAATATGCAGCACCGATAACTAAAGTAATTATTGTACCATATCCTATATTTTTCCATATTTCTTTAGTCATAATCTATTATAAGTTTATTCAAATATTTATTTCATAAAAATATTGTTCAATCACTCAAAATACCCAAACTCCTCCACCAGCAGCCGGTAAATATTTTCTTTGACGACTTTGGTGACTTTGGATATTTCTTCAAATTTGGTTACTAAATCTGTTTTATTATTGATGGTTGCATATTTTCTGATCTGAACCAGTCCTGAGTAAGGTGTAAGAAAGTCGGGGTAGCTGAAGTATTTAAAGTAAGGCTCGTCGTGCAGGCCAACATATTCCATGATCTTTCCTTTGCAGTAAGCCTGGTTCCAGAAAGTGTACAGCTCTTTTATCTTGTCCACTAGCTGTTTAGCAAGGGGTGGCTCCGATAAAATCTCCTTATCAAGGGTGGTTGACCAAAATGAATCAGGATTTGCAGGGCATAAGGGATTATCCACAAACACCTCCGGTGCACCTTCACTCGGATTATTGGCTTCGAACTTGGTAACTACACAAACATTCTCTGCAAGGGCAAATGCAAAACAAAGGGAATAATAATACCTTTCCATTTCCTTTTTTATTTGAGGCGTCCAGATATTATATTGGTTCGCCCAAAGAGGATATAAGCCTAATATGGATTTGGTAATAGCAAACCATGATAAAGTAACTTTTGCTGATTCAATATCATAAGCTGCAAAGCCATATTTATCAGGAGAACCATTGTGAATTTTCGTTTGATTGATATTTATAAACACATTATCGAGTCGAAACCATATCCTATCAGGCTTAATAGTCATTCTTTCATAGTTATCCTGTTTGACTCGAACAGGAGTATTATCATCATAAAAACCAACAAATTCACCAATTACACTCCCGCAAGTTCTTTTTAATTCAAAATGTCTTTTTTTATCTTTTAGCGGAAAGCCGCTCACCAATTTATTATAATCCTCTTTACGCTTGGCGTGGCTGTAATCATATCTGGGCTGGGTATAGAGTTCTCCGTCCCTTCGCTTTATTAATTTTGGTAATGTTTCGCGTATATCTCCTCGTGAATTATCCAGCTTAATTATTTTTGAATTCCTGATCAGTTTTAGTAAAGTTTTATCAATATTCTCTAAAGTATCGTTCCAGTTAATATCAAGGTCATGTTTTTTAATATGGGTAAAATCTCTTTCCTTTACGATGTTATTATTCCCCTTTCCCTTGTAATTGTATGTCCATATCGAAAAGGACAGCGGCCATTTTCCGGGTAGTTTGAAAAACTCCTTTCCGGTTACGATAAACCCGTTTTCAAACTTGAAATGTCTGTCAAAGATTTCCCTGAAAGAAACATAGGTCGGGCGGGGAATAAGCCATGAAGTCGGGGTAAAGATCATTACAACAGGTTTGAACCCGGGATGCTTTTCTACCTGGTACTTACAAATGTTAAGGATTTGCCCCAAAAAAGCAAGGTAACGTTCGCGGCCAGCATCAGTGCCTGTTATTTCGATTATACTATTGTGCACATCGTATTGTGCATCCACTTTTTCACGCTTACTTATATTTTCATCGGTGTTTTTATATGGTGGGTTCAGCAAAAAAGCCAGCGGTTTGTCGATGAACAGGTTTTTTTTATTGATCTCGTTTTCGAGCCGTTCAAGATATTCCTCACCGGAAATATCGAGGAAGTTGAGCCCAACTCCTTCACTGGTTTTGGGGATAATGGTGAATCCTGTCTGTATTTCTTCCGGATCAAGTTGCATACGGCGCTCGATGGTTTTCAGGAGGTCTGGTTGTAGTTCCGAAATGATCTTGTGTTTCAGGTGGCCTTTCCAACTGGTTACAAGGTTTCCTGAGCCTCCTGCAGGATCGAGAACAACATATTTTTCGCTCAGCTTTTTTTCGAAATAATGATGCACGAACCACAAAGCAAATTTGCTCAGGTTGATGTCAGTAAAAAAGATGCCGTGCTGTTTGGCGTATTCGGGATTAAGCCGTGAAATGACCTCATCGAAGCGGCTGAAATAATAATCTTCTGTAAATCCAGAACCTTCGTTGGTAAAGATGTAGCGTTTTTCGACGAACTTTTTGAATGCTTCGAAATGCTTGGGATGTAGGTTAAGCTTTTCACTGAACCTGCCCTTTTTGCTGCTGAATGCCCTGATCTCATTGCTGTCATTCATGGCTAGCATGGACGTTTCATCCCATACACCAACAATAGAATAAAAGCAATGAATGGCATCGAGAGGTTTATCGAAAAACTTTTCTGTTAAAGTAATAGTTTCGATGAAATTCCTTGAATCAACCTGTAGCCTTTTTGCTTCAAGGTTCAAAACCATTTTCTGAAATTCAAATAACTCAATTATTGTAGGTTGAAAAAGTGTAGCTTCAAAATCTCCTGGCATAAGTATAAATGAAGCTTTTTTCCTGATTATTTCTTTTTTAGTTTTTCCTGTTTTTTTTGCGTTAATTACTCCCATCTCCCTTGCAGGTTTTATGGGGTCAGAATTGTTGGCAATTTTATAAGCAAAGTCAGGAATGT
Organism: Bacteroidales bacterium; assembly: GCA_016783885.1. GTDB lineage: Bacteria > Bacteroidota > Bacteroidia > Bacteroidales > JAADJA01 > JAADJA01. The sequence goes on along the minus strand of JADHVR010000008.1, from coordinate 58,132 downwards.
CATCTGCCCGCCACAAAGCAATGAACTTATGAGCAATGACGCATACTGCAGAAAAACTCAATCCTTTTTTACGGTAATGTAATGCCTGGTAGAATCCTTCAAGAAAATCAACAGCATGCGATTTTGTCTCAACAACCAATTGTCCGTCAATGTAAATATCTGATTTCCGTTTTTCCTCATGGAAACTTTTAGGGAAAAGTTCACTGAAATATTGATAAATCAGGTGCCTCTTTTGCTCCTCCGGTTTGGGAGATAAAATGTATTCCTTAAGTGTTTCTAGTGCCAATGGTTTTGCTTTTGGCGGTAAATATATAAAAAAAGGAAGTCTAAATATTAATTGATCCCTAATTTTTATTCATTCAAAATAATTAGGAGGTGAAAACTGACAAAAAAAACACATAAAAAACAATTGTTAATTAACCGACAAAACCCTTAATAATTTCCCAGAAAAAATTCCGTAAAAAACAAACGGCGATTAAATAAAAAATGATAATTTTGCCCCATAATTTTTGTTAAACATTTAAAACATACGAATATGGCTTTAGAAATAACCGATGCTAATTTTGACGAAATCGTTCTTGAATCAGATAAACCGGTAATAATTGACTTTTGGGCTGAATGGTGCGGTCCATGCCGGATGGTAGGTCCTATTGTTCAGGAAATCGGACAGGAATATGAAGGTAAGGTTGTAGTGGGGAAAGTAGATGTTGACAGCAATCCCGGCATATCCGTTAAATTCGGGATCAGGAATATACCTACGATTTTATTCTTTAAAAACGGCGAGGTAGTTGACAAACAGGTGGGCGCTGTTCCTAAGCAAATACTGGTGAATAAACTCGAAGCATTGCTTTAGCGGTTTACTGTTTAGAGTTTACTGTTTAGAGTTTACTGTTTAGAGTTTAGAATTTTCTGAATATTAAAAACTATATTTTTAATAACATAACTAACAACCTTCCCGAATTTGGATTACTTCATCAACCACAACCGGCTTCAGCAATTTGGTTCGCTCGAATTCATTGCCAAACAAGTAGTTGAAGGATTTATTGTCGGCTTGCATAAAAGTCCTTTTCATGGCTTTTCGGTCGAGTTTGCCGAACACCGCCTGTACAACACCGGAGAATCAATTAAGCATATCGACTGGAAATTATACGGCAGAACCGATAAGCTGTTCGTGAAACGTTACGAGGAAGAAACAAATCTGCGCTGCCACATCATTCTCGATGTTTCATCCTCGATGTATTTTCCGGTTAAAGATAAAATATCAATTGATAATCCGAATAAGATCACATTTTCGGTTTATGCCGCCGCCGCCTTGATTTACCTGTTAAAAAAACAAAGAGATGCCTTCGGGTTGAGCCTTTTTAGTGATGCTATTGAGATATTTACCCAAAACAAATCAAGTTCTGTCCATCAAAAATTTCTTTATACCGAACTGGAAAAATTACTTAAACCTCTTCCGGTAAATACACAAAAAAAGACTTCTGCCACAGCAACACTTCATGAAATAGCCGAGAAGATACATAAACGTTCGCTTGTGATCATCTTCAGCGATATGCTTGAAAGTACCTCAACAGCAGATGAACTGTTTTCTGCCTTACAGCATTTAAAGCATAATAAGCATGAAGTCATCCTTTTTCATGTTATCGACAAACAAAAAGAAATTGATTTCAATTATGAAAACCGCCCGTATAAATTCATCGACATGGAATCGGGGCAGGAACTAAAGGTTACTCCTAATGAGGTTAAAGAGATATACACCAAAAAAATCACAGCCTATAAAAACGAATTAAAACTGAAGTGCGGGCAATACAGGATCGATTTTATCGAAGCCGATATCAACCGTGGGTTCGAACAAATTTTACTGCCATATTTATTGAAAAGAGAAAAGTTGTATTAAAATATTGTTAAATGGTTACTTACACCATTATTCCATTATTCCATTATTCCATTATTCCAACATTCCTGCTTAGTGAAATAAAATTTTTATACTTTTGGTTTTTAATTTATACAATAAAATGTTTCCTGAAATTCTATTCTTTATCGAAATAAAATTCCTGGATATTGTTGATATCCTTTTTGTAGCATTCCTGTTATATTACTTATACAATTTGCTAAAAGGTACGGTTGCTATCAATATTTTTTTTGGCATAGTTGCTTTTTACCTTTTATGGAAGCTGGTGACTGCCTTGGAGATGAGATTGCTGAGCGAGATATTCGGTGCCTTTATCAGCGTAGGATTTATCGCCCTTATCGTAGTTTTCCAGCCGGAAATCCGTAAGTTTCTGTTAATGCTTGGCACACCCGGATTTATCCATAAAAGGCGTAAGCGCTTTCTTTTCTGGAAATTTGATATGAGTAAACCTGTCGATTTGGATATTGATCAGATTATTATTGCTTGCCAAAAAATGTCAGAAAGCAAAACAGGCGCATTGATCATTGTGGCTAATAAAAGCAGGCTGGAACAATATGTAGAAACAGGTGAAAAGTTGGATGCCGATATTTCGGAGCCGTTGATTGAAAATATTTTCTTTAAGAACAGTCCGCTTCATGATGGAGCTATGATTATACATCATAATAAGATTAAAGCGGCAAGATGTATTTTACCGGTGTCGAGCAATCAAAAAATCCCTGCATCTTTAGGATTGCGGCACAGAGCCGCTGTTGGGGTTACCGAGCAATCGGATTCGCTTGCCATTGTGGTTTCGGAAGAAACAGGCGGAATTTCTTATGCTAAAGGCGGAGAGTTAAAGACAAAAATCCAGCCTAATCAGTTAAAATCATACCTGTTAGAAGACCTCTCGTAAATGGGAAATAAGGGAAATAAGGAAATAAAGAAATAGGGGAATAGGGTATATAAAAGTCCATCTTCCCGTTTGGGCTACACAGAAAAAAAAGAAAAGTGAAAGTTATCACGTATTAGTACTTCTACATTCAAAATTCAATGTTCGATATTCAATATTCAAATTAGAGAGCAAATTTGTTTTATCAGCACATCAAAATATTATTATTGTACTTTTTTCTTTGTGATTCTTCGTGACTTTGAGTCTTCGTGGCAGGAAATAAAATCCAGAAATAGCCACAAAGGCACTAAAACACAAAGGTTCACAAAAATATTCAGAATAAAAATAGCTTTATATGAAATAATTTTTTTATAATTTTAAACAGTCTCTTACTAATTTTAATTTCCTTATATAAATAATTTCCTACTTTTGGTTCATTAAATCTTACTACTATGGAATTATGTTCAGTTGGTGCAATTTCTCCTGTTGACGGACGTTACAGGAAACATTTAGCGGGTCTTTCTTTTTATTTCTCGGAGGCTGCATTGATTAATTACCGCGTTTTTGTGGAAATAGAATACTTTATTGCACTTTGCAATATACCGCTACCCCAATTAAAAAATTTCGACAAAAACCGTTTTGATGACCTACGAGTTGTTTGCCGCAATTTTACTTTTCAAGATGCCATAGAGGTGAAAAAGATTGAAAAAACTATCAACCACGATGTAAAAGCGGTTGAGTATTACCTGAAAAAAGAATTTGACAAATTAGGATTGTCAGAATACAAAGAGTTTTTACATCTTGGTTTAACCTCGCAGGATATTACTAATACTGCCGTTCCATACTCATTGAAACTGGCATGTAACGATAGCTTATTTCCACAAATAAATAAGGTAATTAACAAGTTATCGAATCTGGCTAAGGAGTGGAAAAACGTTCCCATGCTTGCACATACGCATGGACAGCCAGCATCTCCAACTATACTTGGAAAAGAAATTTATGTTTTTGTCGAAAGGCTTAAACAGCAGATGAAACTTTTAAAATCGGTTCCTTTTACTGCAAAATTCGGTGGCGCAACAGGGAATTTCAATGCTCATTATGCAGCATACCCCGAAATCGACTGGAAAAAATTTGCTGATGATTTTATTAAAAGCCTTGGGCTGGAACGTCAGAAAATAACGACCCAAATCGAACACTATGATAACCTTGCTGCTTTCTTTGATGGCGTGAAGCGGATCAACACAATTCTGATCGACCTGAACAGAGATATGTGGACTTATATTTCGATGGATTATTTCAAACAAAAGATCACGCCCGGAGAAGTAGGGTCATCTACAATGCCGCATAAGGTTAACCCGATCGATTTTGAAAACTCAGAAGGAAACCTCGGTATTGCTAATGCAATATTTAATCACTTGTCAGGAAAACTTCCAATTTCAAGACTTCAGAGAGACCTTACCGATTCAACAGTGTCGAGAAATATAGGTGTGCCGGTGGCACATTCATTACTTTCTTATAAAATGTTGCTAAAAGGATTGAATAAATTAATATTAAATGAAGAAAAAATAAAACAAGACCTTGAAGAAAACTGGGCTGTGGTTGCAGAGGGAATTCAAACAATTTTACGAAGAGAAGGTTATCCTAAGCCTTATGAAAAATTGAAGGAATTAACCCGGAAAAATAAAAAAATAAACAGGGAGTTAATAAAAGAGTTTATTAATAAGTTGAATGTGTCAGAAAAAGTTAAAGAAGAACTCCGGAAGATCACCCCGGAAAACTATACAGGAGTGAAACTGTTGTAATTGATCGATGTGCAGATAGGGAATGTTATAAGATGTTATTAGTTATAGGTTAATTGTTATAGGTTAAAGATTATTTGAATTTTATTTCATAATTATTTCGATGTTTAAAAAATACCTGAGGATACTGGCTTATGTAAAACCTTACTGGAAGTATGCGCTGTTAAATATTTTATTTAATTTATTGGTCATTGTCTTTTCCCTGGTTTCTTTTGTTATGCTTATACCATTTCTGAATTTACTTTTTGGAATAGAAAAGCTTGTCGAAACTAAACCCGAGTTGAGCTTTACTCCTGAATCAGCCCTGGAATATCTAAACTATTTAATCAGCCAGATCATTATATCAAAAGGTAAAGTTGAAGCGTTGATTTTTATTTGCCTGTTTTTATTGGGAACTTTCTTCCTGAGAAATCTTTTTCGTTTTCTGGCGATGTTTTTCCTGGCAAATGTTCGCATTGGAGCAGTGAAAGGCATTCGCAACAATATTTATAAAAAAATATTGATCCTTCCACTTTCATTTTATTCCACACGCAAAAAAGGCGACATTATAGCCCGTATCACCACTGATGTCCAGGAGGTAGAATATTCAATTATGAATTATCTCGAAATGATAGTAAGGGACCCTATTACTGTAATTGCTTATTTTATTACTTTGTTTGTAATGAGCCCGCAACTGACACTTTTTGTATTAGTTCTCTTGCCGATAACCGGTTATATTATTGGTCGTATCGGACGAAGCCTGCGAAAAGATTCGAAGATAGGACAGACAAAATTTGCAGGATTAATGGCAATTATTGAGGAAACGATTTCAGGTTTAAGGATCATTAAAGCTTTTACAGCTATTGACTTTTCAAACCGCAGATTTTTAAACCTTAACAACAAATATTCAAAAATACTCATTAAAATCTACCGGACAAGAGATTTATCATCCCCGCTCAGTGAATTCCTGTCATCAGTAGTCATCATCATTGTATTGTGGTTTGGAGGAAAGTTAGTATTGACAGATAATCCAACCATTACGGCTGCCATCTTTATCACTTATATCGTTATATTTTCACAGATAATTCCACCTGCCAAGACTTTTGCTACTGGTTTTTACAGCATTCAAAAAGGTATTGCCTCTGCAGAAAGGGTTTTTGAAATCCTGGATGCGGAAGAAGTGATTAAAGAAAAAGTTGACGCTGTATCAATAAAATCTTTTGAAAAAGAAATAGAATACCGTAACGTTTTTTTCAAGTACAAAAATGAATTTGTTTTAAAAGATATTAATTGTACTATTCAAAAAGGCAAAATAATTGCCCTCGTTGGACAATCGGGAGGTGGAAAATCAACTTTTGTTGACCTGTTACCCCGCTTTTACGATACGACCAAAGGTGATATCTTTGTCGATGGTATCTCACTGAAAGACTATAATATAAATAATATAAGAAGTCTTATGGGAATTGTTACCCAGGAACCTATCCTGTTTAATGATACCATATTCAACAATATTGCTTTCGGGAAAGAGGATATTACCGAAGAAGATGTTATTACAGCGGCAAAAATTGCCAATGCCCATGAATTTATAATTAAAATGGAAGAAGGCTACCAATCGAATATTGGCGACAGTGGAACAAAGCTTTCAGGCGGACAAAGGCAAAGATTAAGTATAGCAAGAGCTGTTTTAAGAAACCCTCCGATACTTATCCTCGATGAAGCAACCTCCTCGCTCGATACGGAATCGGAACGGCTGGTTCAGGATGCCCTTGCCAAGGTTATGTCGAACCGAACCTCAATCGTTATTGCACACCGGTTGTCAACCATTGTTCATGCTGATGAAATTATTGTATTACAAAAGGGGAAAATAGTTGAGAGAGGGACACATCAGGTTCTTTTGGATAAGATGGGTGCTTACCATAAGTTATACGATCTTCAGACTTTTAAATGATGAAACGGATTTGAGATGATTGCCGATCATTTTCATAGCCAGGCTCTTTTACATTATATTGAGTTAATCTTTTCCTGCATATTAAGCATATTATACGGATATTTGCTGCTTAATAATATGTTACAACTCCCTAATCTTAATATTCATGAACCACACTTTATCACTATTCTAAATTCAAGCTATCTATCGGGCTTCTCACATTAGGTTTATGCTGGTTAAGAATATGTGTATATTTTTTAGTGGTTCGAATATTTTTATGACTTAATAACTTTTGAACAATTTGAATACAATAACCATCTTCCAGGAGATGAATGGCAAAGCTATGCCTGAAAGTATAGCATCCTGCATTTTTGGTGATTCCAACTTTCTTTACGGCTGTTTTAACTGCTTTTTGTAAAAAACTTTCGTCACGATGATGTTGTTTCAATTCACCTGACAGGGGATCAATAGTGGGTTTTCGTGAAGGAAATAAATATTGCCATGCTAACTCTTTCGGGGCGTTGGGATATTTTCGTTCAAGAGCTTCAGGCATTAAAACACCATTAAATCCTTTAATTAATAAGTTATTATTTAATATTATTTTTGTGTTGTTAATCCGTAGTTTAATTTGATCTTTTAGTAAAACAGGAAAAATTGTTCTGTGGTCATTATCTCCTTTTCCATTGGTGACCACTATTTCATTCAGATCAAAATCCACATCTTTAACCCTAAGTTTAAGACACTCGGCAAGTTTCAGACCACAACCATATAATAGACTTGCCATCAACCATGCTTCACCCCGGAGGTCACTTAATACCATTTTAACTTCATTACGGCTTAAAACAACAGGGACTCTTTCCCCTACCTTTGAATGTTTAAAGGAGAAATCTTTTAATTGTATTTTCAGAACCTCTTTATACAAAAAGGTCAAGGCATTTAATGCCTGATATTGAGTTGAAGCCGAAACTTTACGTTTAACTGCAAGAAAAGTAAGAAATTCCGATATTTCTTTTTCACGTATATCCTTTGGGTGTTTATTGTTATGAAACATAATAAACCTGTATATCCAATCAATATAAGACACTTCGGTTTTGTACATATAATTTTTCGTACGAATTATCTGACGCACCTGGTCTAATAGTTCTATTTTTTTGGTCATGGTTAATATAAATTTAGTTTTGCTTAAGTCATATCTATTCCAAGAAAAAAACAACTTATCTGTAATGTATTTACAATCTCAATCAAATTAATTTGGTACAAAATATTTTTCCAGATAGTTAAAAATACATACTTTGCCCTGTAGTGTAAGGTCTCCTTTTCCTCATGATATTGATTTTTAATAATTTTTCAAAGATAATAAAAATAGATATTCATTTATAAACATATATGCTTTTTTTATTTTAAGACAAGCTAACAATTTTCCAGATAATAATACAAATTAAGCATATTATACGGAATATTTCCGTTTTTCATTACGAATAAGAGTGTTATACGGATTATGATTTTTCTTGCATTTAAAGTTTATTATACGGATATTTGGTGCTGAATAATGTGTTATATTTTTTACTTCAACTAGTATTTAGTAAACGAAGGGCATATAAATCTATCATTATTTAATATAAAACAAAAAAGAAAGGAGTATATTATGAATGGCAAAGTTAAAAATGACAGAGATCTAAGACAACTATTGATTTTTGAGAACAGAATTTTACTCATTGTAATAGCAGTGTTTTGTATTATCTTGCTTTACTCAGTTAAGTCGGTTGAAGGACAGACCTTACCTGGGGATGCAATTCTAAGTTTTAAAGTTGTCGAAGTTACAGAGAACACTACGCCATACTGGCATTGGGATATGAAACTTGAGGTATATTACACGTATAATCCCGCACACAAGGAGGTGATTATAGGTGGATACGTATTACCCTATGGAAATGAATTGCAAACCGGGCATAGTTATTGGGGGTATGAATCAGGTCCTTTACAAGCTGTTGTAGAAGAAAATCAAGGTTCCGTAATCAGCGGTATGCAAAGAGTTAATATTGCTGTAAAGCTCAATGTTCCTGAAAAATCTACAGATAAAATCAAGTTATGGATGTACGAAAGAGATGGAGGGGAATTTACAAGCAGAATATTCGATTATTATTGTCTGTGGACGCTACCACCTACTCCAGCATATTTAAATGTCACATCAGATCCCTCAGGAGCTGAAGTTGTAGTTGGAATCAAATCGATAAATAATATAGTTAGGACAGAAACAGGAAGAATAGTTGGAGTTACACCACTTACTATTCAGTTGTATCCAAGTGACATTTCGTATGATGGTAACTTTGCATACCTTATTTGTGAAATTAGAAAGAATGGATATATACCTAATAGAGATTATCTGGAACTGGGTGAAAATGGCAAGATAGAACCAGGAAAGACTTATGAAATAGATGTAAGCTTAGCACCTGTAAAATAAAATAAATAAATAATTATGAACGACGAGTAGTAAATATAATTTTTTAGTGGTAGCACGCTGAATTATTTAAAGTAGAAATTATATTGCTGTGGTGAAACGAAGCACAAAAAATTCACTCGCGCTCAACAAGGTAGCCCAAATCTAAGTTTAAATTTTCTCTAAATGATCTCTGAGATGCCGTTGGTGAGTTTGGTCATTAGACGCCGAAAAATATAGATCTTTTACAGCATAGAAATTAAAATCGTTAACTTAAAAAGGAGGACATTATGAAATCACTAAATTTTAAAAAATTGGAATCCTTTATAGGATTATTAATCGTGGTTATGATTGGGAGTTTACCTATTATAACTTGTGCACAATCACCTTTACCAAATTTTTCAGCTGGATGTGGCGAAGTAAAAGCTACAACTGGAGAAAGGCCTCTATTAGTTATTCTACTTGGGCCCGATGATCCTTTTTGGCACCCGCATATAAACGTGTTTGCACTAAAGAATGATGGGTATATTTATCAAAAAACCATCGAGATGGCGAAGCCAACCACAAACAAAATTATTCTGAGGGCTAAAAATGGTCAATATTTGGGTGCAGAGAAAGGTGGCGGAGGGGCGGTTAAAGCTGACAGAAATCATGCCTACAGTCATGAAACTTTCACACTCAAAGATATTAATGAGGGCAAGCTTATGAGTGGAGATCAAGTGACTTTACAGGCACACAAAGGTCAATACATAGCTGCACAAGGAGGTGGTGGTGGAGAGATTAAAGCTGACAGAGCTAATGCGTACAGTCATGAAAAATTCGTAATTACTAAGGTCGGCGGTGGACCAATTCAATTCGGTGATAAAATATCCTTCAAGACACACAACGGACACTTTCTGGGCGCAGTAGGTGGCGGCGGTGGTTCGGTTAACGCAACGAGCACTAATATTGGCTCCTGGGAAAAATTTACCCTCATGAGAAGTCATTATTGGAATAAGAATATTGACCTTCCCAAGACACAAAAATTCAAATCAGCTCCAATAACAATAAATTCTGCAGATGGAGTTCTTCAGAGCGTTTTTGCACTGGGTAATGACGGTTATATTTACCAGACATTTACATCGGCCTTTACTGATGACAACAAATGGCAACCATGGACAAAACTACCTGGAAATACAAAATTCAAATCCGCACCTACTGCCTTAAACACTCCTGGTGGTAATATATTGAGTGTTATGGCCACGGGAGAAGACGGTTATGTTTATCAAATCCTTTTTTTCAGGGGATCTGGTTCGCACTGGCAAAATAATTGGACAAAACTACCTGGAAATACAAAATTCAAATCCGCACCTACTTCATTAAATACTCCTGGTGGTAATATATTAAGTGTTATGGCAACAGGAGAAGATGGTTATGTTTATCAAATCCTTTATTTCCGGGGGTCGGGTTCGCACTGGCAAAATAATTGGACAAAACTACCTGGAAATACAAAATTCAAATCCGCACCTACTGCCTTAAACACCCCTGGTGGGAATATGTTAAGTGTTATGGCAACTGGAGAAGACGGTTATGTTTATCAAATCCTTTTTTTCAGAGGGCCTGGTTCGCACTGGCAGAATAAATGGACAAAACTACATGGAAACCTTACAGTTAAATCCGCTCCATGGTCAATGAACTCGGCAGATGGGAAACTTGCTATAGTTTATGTACTTGGAGATGATAATAGAATTTACGAAAAAGTGTTTTTTAGAGGTTCTGGTTCTTATTGGACTGATTGGGAACCACTTCCAGGAAATAATTCGTATGTTTCGGGTGCTGCAGCAATACACAGACTAGCACGTAAAAACACACCAGAGTATTATAGAAAATTAATGTTTGGATCTGACAATAGCATTAGAGGTTATTTCTTGGAGAACTCATATGGTAAATTTACTTTTAAGGAAGCCTATATTACACAATGGCTCACGATAAAAGATGATCCATCAACCCCGCTTGACGAATCGTCCTTTGATTTCATTCACTTTTTTGACCATCAAACCGGGGCAAATGAACGCAAAAGTAATTGGATAATACAACAAGTAGAAAAATTAACACCATTCCGTTTTAGTCAATATGATAAAAACTCAGATGGAAAAATCACACTTGATGAACTTTCAATCTATTGGATTTATCCAGGTGACTGGGATGCACGGTGTAGAAAATGTTCTCCTCCATTAGTGCCTGTTCCAAGTTTAACCCATGGCGTCGAAATAGGATGGCTTGCTCGTGGGGGAGCTGGACAGAGTCTGGAAACCATCGCCGAAGAGCTTGCACACCAGGCATTTAATCTTGGCGACCTTTATACGGAACCTGGTAATCCATATCCGGGTGTCGGACCTTTTTCATTAATGGGTTCGCAAGGAGTCTATCATCTTGATCCATGGGCTAAAATCAAATTGGGCTGGATAAAACCAGGCGTCATTACTACTGATGCATCATATTCACTTGCGTCGGTGGAAACAAACCCTGAGGTTTATATTCTATACAATCCACAGAAGGGTGCAAAAGAATATTTTATTGTTGAGAACAGGTGGCCAGGTAATTCCTACGAGGAAAACCTTCCAGATAAGGGATTGGCCATATGGCATATAGATGAGTCGGGATGCCCGCAGCATTTTAACGCTCGAAAAATTATCCATCTTGTATCTCCTGTTGCTAATAAATTGCAACTTTGGGATGGAGCTGATCCAGCGACCGGGTATGACTTCACCCCTATTTCGACTCCAACTAATTCCAATTGGTTTGATGGTACTTCAAGTGGTATAAGTGTTAGAAATATTCCTACTTCAGGAAAATATATGAATTTCTATATCGATGTTCCCTAAAGTGTTGGTTTATCATCAGATAATTATGGACAGATTTAATAAATATTTAAGATAAATAATCACATATCTTTTGATAAAACCTGAACTCTTGGTATAGCCTTTCATCTTTTGCAACCCTTTGGTGGATACCCGGCGTAACCGCAAAGAAATGGCCATGCGTTTTATTCAGGATATTCCTTACGGGATACCGCTTTACGACAACGACACCAAGCATTACGGCGGGGTGAACCCTCCACCTAAACTACTCCTTGACCCAACTTGCATTTTATCAAACGTAAACATCAACAAAGCAGCCTGTTAATCCGTCAGGGTTGTTTATTCGGGTAATACAATATTCTTCCGGCTAATTAAAAATACATACTTTGCCCAGGAGTGTAAGGTTTTCTTTCCCTCATAATATTGATTTTCAATAATCTTTCAAAGTTAATAAAATTATATATTCATTTATAAATATATATGCTTTTTTATTTTAGAAAAGCTAACAATTTTCCAGATAATAACACAAATTAAGCATATTATACGGAATATTTCCGTTTTTCATTACGAATAAGAGTGTTATACGGATTATGATTTTTCTTGCATTTAGAGTTTATTATTTGGATATTTGGGGCTGAATAATATGTTATACTGACATTATGAGCGATAACACAGAAATTAATTATGATCCAAAGACTGGTAATACTGATGTGATCGTCATTCTTGAAGATGGCAGAAAGTATAACGCATCCTTTTTTGCTTATGCAAACATTAACAAAATAAAGCTTCAGCACCAAAAAGATGGAAGCTATCTGGCAGGATCATATTTCTGGGATAAAAACATGGTACTTGTTGAAGATTGTTCTATGAACATTATTGAACCGGTGGTTAATGATCTGATTGATGAAGGGAATTTCCAGGAGGCTTTTAGGGAGCTTTAATTTATAAGTACAAACGGTTTAAAAGACAAAATATTTAACAGTTTAGATTTGGGACTGACGGGGCGAAGCTGTATCAGGCAGACAAAATTAATAAGGTCTTAATTCATAAATAAATATCATAATTCAATCTATAAATCATAAAACAACTTAAATAAGAAACGGAGGTAAATTATGGCAGTACAAACATCATATCCAGGTGTCTATGTTCAGGAAGTGCCTAGTGGGGTAAGGACCATAGTCGGCGTAAGCACTTCAATTGCACTATTTATAGGCCGGGCAACTCAGGGTCCGATCAATCAGCCTGTCCAATGCCTGAGTTATACTGATTTCGAAAGAGAGTTTTCGAGCAATACTTCGCTCAGCGATATGCCATATTATGTGAAGCTCTTCTTTATGAATGGAGGCACCAATTGCTATGTGATACGTATTGCTAATGGGGCCTCGGCAGCTAATGTTCGTTTGAGACCGGAAAGCGGAGGTGGTGATGAAGTACTTGAACTGATAGCCAAACAACATGGTCTGCTTGGCGAAACAATTCGTGCCAATGTTACATATACCGGCACACAGCCCGACCATAACTTCAACCTCGAATTGTTCTGCTGGGAAACCAATGCGGCAGGCATCCGGGTGGCGACAGATACAGAAATGCACTCTAACCTCAACATGGATCCCAACTCTCCGCGCTATGCACCGGATATCCTCAGCCAGGATTCGAGCCTGGTCTCTGCTACCTTAGGCACTGCTTTGCCCATTTTATCAAATGGATATTCGCAATCAAGCCGTCCCATTCCATATAGCAATGATGGAGACTTTGAAACGGCCATAGAACAGCTGATCGGTGATGGTCCTGGTGCAACAGCTAATGATTTTATGATCAGTATAGATGGCAATGTGCCGGTACCGGTAAGCCTAGCTACAATTACTGTTTCGGATTATTCGGGCAATACACTTCCTGACAGTAGTAATGCAGGCAGCCTGGCAGAAGAAATTGCCAACAGGATTCAGGCGGCTTACACTGCCATTAATGTGTTGGGTATATCCGTAATTGTTTCTTTCAATTTGGCAGCAGGACCTACGCCGGTAGGTGGTCCAACAGATTCTGCACTTCTACGCATCACTTCTGCCAGAATCGATGATACTGGTTCGGTAGTCATCACCCCCGGAGGACCTAATGACGCTACTGGCCCGCTGATGCTGGGCACTGCGCAGGGAGGGCTGGAAGTTTCTGCATATTCCGCCCATCGCCCTGCGGCCAACGGGTTGACCTTCAATGCACCTGCCGATTGGGTGACCTTTGCCGACTTGACGCAAAACAGCATTGTGGTTATCGCTTTGGATGAGCTTGATGGCAGTGGAAATACCGTGCCCGCCAATATACCTGTCGATCTAATCACAACGTTAGCTACGGATAAAATGTATACTGCAGCACTTGGTTATTCAGCAATAAACGGTGATAATGACGGGGTTCGGGAAAAACTGGCCCTTATCCGCGATGCTGTCAACGATTATCAGTCAGCGAACCCGCGCATTTTCTTCTGGAGAGCAACTTTGAACGGAAACCGATTGTCGATCACCTCTTCACAGGCCAATGACAATCATACTGCTCTAGCTCTTGCCTACTTCATTTCCAACGTTCGCTACTACTCGCTGGGTGTGGCCGGAACTGGTACCTTCCAGTACCCAGCACCATTTTTGGCTTCCGATGGAAATGCTCCGACTATTACAGACTATGATGATGCCTATACTATTGTAGAAAATGAAGTTGACCTTTTCAACCTACTCATTCTGCCACCAGATAAAGTTCCTGCCGAGCCCCATACTAATCTTTGGGGACCAGCCAGTACTTTCTGTCAACAACAAAGAGCCTTTCTCCTGATGGATGCCCCTTCCATCTGGACAACTTCACAACTGGCTACTAATGGTGTAGATGCATTACGGGTAGGCCTGGTCAAAGACCATAGTGCTGTATTCTATCCACGTTTGCAAATCAATGATAATGGAAGAAAGTTACTGGTTGGTGCCAGCGGTGCCATCGCCGGCTTAATGGCCCGTATCGATGGTAATCGTGGCGTATGGAAAGCCCCGGCGGGAACAGAAGCCGATTTGCGTAGTATCATCGGAGTGGAGTATAATTTTTCTGATAGAGAGAATGGTGTTCTCAATCCCAGGGGAATCAACACTATTCGTGTCTTTCCAAATGGCATTGTCAACTGGGGGGCACGCACAATGGATGGCGATGACGATTTTGCAAGTGAATACAAATATATTCCTGTTCGTCGCCTTGCCTTGTACATGGAAGAAAGTCTTTACCGTGGTTTGAAATGGGTGGTATTTGAACCCAACGATGAACCACTATGGGCTCAAATTCGTCTTAATGTTGGTGCATTTATGCACAATCTCTTCCGCCAGGGTGCATTCCAGGGAACAAAGAAAAAGGACGCCTATTTTGTAAAATGCGACAGTGAAACAACAACTCAGAACGATATTAATCTGGGAAGAGTAAATATCTGGGTAGGTTTTGCCCCATTGAAACCAGCAGAATTCGTAATAATTTATATACAGCAAATTGCCGGAAAAATTCAAACATAAAATATTATAGATATGGCACAGTTTAGCGTAAATACACAAAGGTTCGATCCTTATAAGAATTTCAAATTTCGCATTAAATGGGATGGTAAGTATGTTGCAGGTGTGAGCAAGATCAGCACACTCAAAAGATCAACAGAGGTTGTTACCCACCGTGAAGGTGGTGATCCGAGCCATTCCCGGGTTTCACCAGCCTCTTCAAAACATGAACCTATCACATTGGAAAGAGGCGTTACGCATGACCTGGAGTTCGAGAATTGGGCAAATAAAGTTTATAATACAGATGGTGATGCTGCAATCTCCCTCAAGGAATTTAGAAAAGACCTGATCATTGAGCTACTGAACGAACAAGGTGTTGTTGCAAAAGCGTATAAGGTTTACCGGTGCTGGGTATCTGAATATACCACGCTGCCAGAACTTGATGCAAGTGCCAATGCAATAGCAATCGAAAGCATGGTGCTACAGAACGAAGGTTGGGAACGCGACACTGAAGTAACTGAACCTTCAGAAACATAATATCTGATTATCATATCAAGTGATGGTCATTAATATTCCTCTGGAATACTGCCCGGAAAACAAATGGATTTTCCTCAATGAATTAAGAGGGGTGGAAGAACAAATGGTTTCAGGTTCAAGATCCATTGATGCAATAATGTTGTTGGATGCCTGTATCGGGAGTGTTGTTGAATCCGATTTTGTAGTAAGCAAATCAGCATCCCTTACTATTCCTGATCGTGAAGCAGTATTGACCGCACTGTATGAAAATACTTATGGACCAAAGGTTGAGACTACCGTTCAATGCAGGGAATGCAAGCAACCATTCGATATCGATTTTATTTTGTCTGATCTTATATCGAGTTTAAAGCCGAACGAGGCAAATGCAGGGAAAGAAGCCAATGGTTTTTATGTTTTTACCACAAACAATGGGATAAGTTTCCGCATGTGCACAGGTGACGATGAACTTGCTGTAATGGGAATGAAGCCGAAACAAGCAGAGGAGGTGATCATTTCAAGGTGCCTAATCAAAGGCGACCGGAAAAAAGCAAGGAAAGAGATTCCAAAAGCCATGAGCCAGCTTGCCCCTTTGATCGATGTTGACATTGACACCATCTGCCCTGACTGTGAAACCGGGCAAAAGTTTCATTTCAATTTGCAAAGCTATTTGCTTAACTCTATAATCAGGGACAAAAAATTATTGACCTTTGAAGTTCATCGGCTTGCAGTACATTATGGATGGGGCTTAAATGAGATACTCCAACTACCAAGAAGTATCAGGCACAATTTTCTTTCAATTCTTGAAACGGGCTAAATAACACTGATTAGTAAGCTGCTTTTCATAGTATGGATTATTTCCAAAAAATAATTAGTAATACGTTTGGTGAGGCTGATGACAATGTAATTCAACCACGAAGACCCTTCCTAACTGGATTTCCATTACAAAACACTTCTAATTATGGTGATACGACTAAAGAAGAAAATGAAGTATCAGAAAATGAAAACTTACCATCAATTATACCCCGAAATCCTCAAGTAAATGTAGAAATGAATAGCGAAGTTGTGGTTCCAGAAAAAAACATTCTAAAACCCGATTTAAAGGATTCAGATATTGTTAGTATAGATCCTCATCAAGACAATCCAAATCTGACGGATAAAACCACTTCCAAAAATATCAATGAATTTTCGCATAAAAAAGATTCAGAAAAGAAGCCTGGTAGCAATATAAAAAAGGCTTCGGAAAATCCTGATATTTTTCGAGAAACCAATCGTAATAATAAAAGTACTTCGGCTGAATCCTCTGATCCTTTTACCACACAAAAAAAAACTCAGCAATTATCACCAATTATTTCGAAGGATAAATCTACAATAACAAATCAAAAAAAAGAGAACGATAAACACCGACAGGAGGATTTACCGGAGGGTTCAACGAAAAGGCCTCTAAAAACTCAAAGCATAATTCCAGATATTCCTGCTGAAAACAAGTTTGATTCAGCAAAACATAATTTTAGTGATAAAGAGGCATTTTGGCAAGTTTTCAATTCCCCACCCCAGAACCTGGAAAATTCTAAGGAAATCACACCACGAGAAACTGACAAAGAAAGGATACCCGAAAAACGGATACCACGAACTCATGTAACTATAGGTAAGATCAACATCGAAGTGGTTCCTCCAGTTCTTTCTCAAGCAGAGAATAAAAAAGTGATTGAAAAAGAAATTATTTATAAATCTTCCAGGCCACAGGCAAAATCAACTTTTAAAAATAATGCAGGATTGAAAATCCGTTTTGGCTTAGGGCAATTGTAATTATGGCACTACTTGACCTTTCTTTGGTAAGCGATACTTTAAAAAGATTCATTGATTTTTATTTTCACGCATCCAATGAATGGACAGCCAGTGACAGGCCTGCAGTTTCAGTCAAACCTCCCGATTTATTAGAAGCCAATTCTTTAGGCATCTATCTTTATCATATATCAGAGGATAACTATCACAAGAACCTCCCATCAATGGGAAGTGATATACCACAAGTCCGATTTGTGCCAATGGGATTGAATCTGTATTATCAATTAACTGCAAAATGCACTATAAGTGAGACTGAGGATACAGGAACTCTAAAAGAGCAAAAAATGATAGGGCTTGCAGTTAAGGCATTGCATGATTATCCTACAATTGACGATTCTTCTGTAATAATAGATAATACCGGGACAGAACAAAGGATTTTTCCCTCCGATCTTCAGGGAACAGATAACCGTTTCCGAATTGTCTTGCAGCCAATTGCTTATAACGAAGCTGTTAGTTATTGGACGGCAGGTAATTCCCCTCAAAGGTTGGCAGCTTATTATCAAGTATCTGTGGTGATACTGGAACCTGAGGAAATTCAGTCGCGTTCAGGTAGGGTTTTAACCTATGGTGTTCAAACATTTGTTGAGGGGGCACCTCGAATTGACAGTTGTAAAAATACTTTGTCTTTTACCATACCAGGTGAGGCAGAAACGAATGAAGTAGAATTGCGACCGGCTCAAGCACCTCCTTCACCAACACCTTTACCTGATCCGCTACCAATAGATCATAAAATTTCCTTCATGGGTACTGGCTTTAAAGCTGGAAGTACCACTCTATTGCTTATAAATGAACGTTGGGATGATCCTGAAGAAGTTGACTCATCCTGGTGGCAAATAGCAATTACTAAAGATAGTTTGAATGTTGTGATAAGAGAAACATTGAGTGCAGGTGGGACAGTAATACTCCCTGGTATATATGCAGCACTTGCAAAAGTCATTAAACAAATTAATCTACCTGATGGAACGGGACGGAATATCGAACATTTATCCAATCAATGTCCCTTTGCAATTTCGCCACGTATTGATGGAATAGACCAGGGAGACCCTGTAACAGGCACCGTTGCGGTTACAGGATATGGCTTTTCGGGGGATGTCTCTGTTTATATCTCAGACAGGAAACTGGAATTGGTTACAGGTATCCCCAATGCGGGTGAGTTTAATATTGATAGTGTAGCACAACTAATTGCTGAGTTACCGACAACTGATCTTCAGGGAAATGTTTATACCCCCGGTGTTTCACTTCCAATTCGCATTTTTGTGAATGGTGTTGAATCACCTCCAAACTGGATCATATATCCATGATAAAACATTTGTACCAAGCAGTATTAGACATTAATTTAATAGAATGCCTCAAATAGACTCAATACTTAATATGGTTATTCTTCGTATTCGTCTATTATCGAAACGAAGAATTATCTGGCTAAGGAAACTATGGCAGGAAGAAGGTGAGACCGGTGGGCAGTTGGTGGTTACCCATGCCGCAATTAATGCCATACTGGATGATAAAGATTCTCCTGAAGCTGAGTTTTCCTGGTATAATTCTGATAAAAACATCCAGCAGATAAACGAGGAAATAGTTATCATCGAAAAAAAAATAACTGAAAATAAAAATTCACGCTTCACTAAATTGCACCAAATATTTGCATTAAATCAGCAAGAATCAGATCTGTTTCAATTATGCCTGGCAATAAAACTCGACCCTTCCATGTCTCGCATTTATGCATACTTACAAGATCATGCAGCAAGAGGATATGCTACCGAGGAATTAGCGGTTCGGCTTTTGGGGTATGGCCATAGCAGCTTATTGAAAACAGATTCATCTTTGTTAAGATGGCAAATAATTCTTAAGAAGGAGACTGCTGTAGGAGAACCTAACATCCTAAAGTGTGACCCTTTTATTGCACAGTGGCTACTTGGCCATGAAGGATTGGATGAATCACTTACATCAATTGCCAGGTTCCATCTGCCACAGACTCCAATAAAAAACTGGCCTGTAAAAAGCACTACCGATTTACTCAAAAGGATATTTAAAGATAATACAAATCGCATAAGATTAAATGTAGTAGGGCCGCCAGGAAGCGGCCGGCGAACTTTTGCTGCAATAATCTGTTCTAAATTTAAAATGCAACTTATAAGAATTGATTCAGACCAGGCAGAAGATTGGCAGCAGGTTTTTATGCATGCCCAACGGCAGGCCTTGTTAGACAATTGTGGAATAGCATGGTGTGGAGAAAAAGCAGTACGACAAGCCTGGCCCCAGGGTATATTAAATGCTCCCCTGCAATTTATGATTTGTGAAAAAAATCAAAACCCTATACCGGTGAATGGAATAATAGATTTCACTATTGAGATGCCTGAACTTATGATTTCCGAGCAACGTGAACTACTAAATAAACACCTGCCGGTTTATAAAACCTGGTCAAACAAGGAAAAGGAAACATTGGTATCCCAACATCGAATGAGCATAGGTGATATTAATGCACTGGAAGAAAGGGATGTTCAGTTATCATCTGAAGCATCAGATGTTCTCCGCGAATCTTCACGAAATAAACTGGGAGTACTGGCACAGTTGCTTGATTGTCCTTTTATTCGTAATGATTTGGTGCTTCCAAAATATTTGAACGATGCCCTTAATGATTTTGTATTTGAAGCAAAAGAAAGAAAGCAATTCTGGGAAGAAGACAAAGTACGCAGTTTATTTCCACAGGGCCGAGGCCTTATGGCACTGTTCATCGGCCCTCCGGGCACAGGAAAAACTATGGCAGCACAAGTACTTGCTGCAGAACTCGGACTTGATCTTTTCCGGATCGATTTGTCCTCGGTAGTAAGTAAATACGTTGGCGAAACCTCTCAAAACCTGGAACGCATTCTCTCCCGTGCCGAACACATGGATATCGTATTATTGTTTGACGAAGCCGATGCCCTATTCGGAAAACGTACTGAAGTAAAAGATGCCCACGACCGTTTTGCCAATACAGATACCAATTACCTTCTACAGGCCATCGAAAATTACCAGGGTATAGCACTGTTATCTTCCAACAAAAAGGAAAATATCGATACGGCATTTATCCGCCGATTGCGTTATATATTGGAATTTCCGAAGCCGGATGCCAGACAGCGTGAACAAATATGGTCAAAAGTATTGGACAAGTTGATCCCTCCAGAACATAAGGAAAAACTTAATGGTCAGATAGGGATTCTGGCAAACAATGTGGAACTTACAGGTGCACAAATTAAGTTTGCTTTACTATCAGCGGTTTTTATAGCAAAAAACGACAAGAAACCACTTGAAATGAAACAATTACTACGCGGACTGGAACGTGAATTAATAAAAGAGGGACGTACCCTGAGTGGCCGTGAACAGGAAAAACTACTAGAACATGTCAGAACAAAAAGTAAATATTGAAAATTTGACAATTCGTTTACCCAGGCATTATAAAGATAAAGCTCAGGATATTGGACAGGATATAGCTAGCAACCTTTCTGCAAAGCTACCACGGCATTTTAGATCAAATCGTTATGATTCACTTAACTTTCGAGTAAATATTTCAAATGAAGCAATACCTAGTCAAATAACTACTTTAATTACTGAAGCAATTTTAAAAGGATTGGTATGAAGCAGCAGCAAAAACCACAACAAGAACAGCAGGTTCAAAAAAGAGAAATGACTCTCCAAAGTAAACCAAACCTATTAGAAAGGGATACTCGACATCCTTATTTAGAGGCACAAAATATTATTGGAAATCATGGACTACTTAATTGTTGTAACGGAGTAATTCAGCCTCGATATGGACATAAGAAAAACCATCATCAAAAATTATTCACTGAGACAACTAATGAGTTACCACCGTCACTTAAATCAGGTTTAGAGCAACTTTCAGGATTAGATCTTTCAGGTGTAAAAGTACACAGAAATTCAGATAAACCTTCTCAAATTAATGCTTCAGCATATACTATTGGAAGAGAAATCTATCTTGCACCAGGACAGGATAAACATTTGCCTCATGAAAGTTGGCATGTTGTTCAACAGCTGCAAAATCGAGTAAAGCCAACTTCCCAAGTAAAGGGAGTTTCGATTAATAATGATTTGAGGCTAGAACGAGAAGCAGATATAATGGGAACAAAAGCATTCAAAACGCCTCGATCAGTACAAAATAAAATGACTTCAAACAGCCATTTGAGGGAATCTACCCAGCAACAAGAAATATGTTTGGCTCCAACTGCTCAACTGGATGGAGGATTAACTGCTGCAGGATTTACTATTCTTGGACTTACAATCTCTGAACTTACATCGATTGTAGCCGTTACAACTGGAGTTGCTGCAACAATTGGTGCCTCGTTACAGGCACAAAATAATAAGACCAGTAAAGGGCCCATAATGAAATTAAAATTCGATAATGACTACTTAATGTCCTCTACATCGAAAGCTCAGCTAGAGAACATATCCCATGCATTGTTTTTTCTAGAGATGGAAAGGACCTACAGCTCCGGAAAAGAAGAGGATAGGCGACTAACAGCTATTAAGAATGTTAAGCAGAAGATAATTGAATGCTTTAATCGCGATTCTAAAATGAGTAGTAAAACAAAAGTAGCGAACGGAGCAGGTGGGACTTCAAAAGAAACCCCTTGGGGAGAGGTTGTGATTAGCCTTAAGGGAGGAATAATTTATGCTCAGGGATTTGACAAAGACATATTTTTAATTGCTTTAAAACACGATATAAGTATTCTAGGTCACCCAGTGAATTATATTGAGTTTTGCTATTTAGACTACAACTTTGAAGAGGACGTGGATGTATTTTCTAATGATGATATTCATGTTCGAGGACAATCTCTAGAGTATGTGCCGGATAAAGAATTGACGAGGATTTTATGCCAGGTTGCGTTCGATTGGGACGTTGATACAACTTATTACGAATGGAAAGAAAGTAATCCTATGATTGCAGGACGAAATATCCCTGAACCAATCTGGGGTGGACCTGAAAATCCGGATGACTAACTGTTATTAAGGTGTATTTCCGAAAAAAACAATTAAATCATGGAACCTTTAATTCAACTTATCCCAAATTGGCGCGAGTTTGTAACTCGTGCCCAAATAGTTCAAATTTAATAATGTAAAATAAATACTAGTTAAATTTTCTAAAATAAAAAAATTACAATAACCAATGACTAAAAAGAAAATGTTCATACCTCAATTAATACTGGCCGCTTTAATAAGTGGAGCCGTAGCTTCAACAATCATACATGTTCATAATACTGACTGATTTACCTGTAAAAAGTTACTAATCGCTATTTAGTATTGAAATAAATCTTCAAATAATGAAAAAGGATGAAAAATTATGGCCCTATAAAAAGTATGTATCATTTTTATTAATTCCTATTATCTGGATATTTTTTGCTGTCATCTTTACACTTGCTAAAAGTTTTGCAGACTGGCCACATGAGAATAGTTCCAATTTAATAATAACCATAGTAATTATAATAAGTGTAATCCCATTAATTCTTGTATTGCTTGATTTTTTTGCCAGCAAGGGTGCAGTTATTGATACTAAGTTTGGAAAGATCGATTTTAGTAAAGTCAACCTGAACCGGCCTGAGATAAAACAGGATTCATTTAAATTGGATGATAACATAGGTATTTCTGGGCCGATAATATCTGATACAGCCCCCATGGATATTATAAAAGCTTTAGAAAAAGCTATCAACTCCGAAATTGTGGTAATTAATATTAAAGATGGTAATGCTTGGTGGGTTACCCGTTTACTCGCTTTAAGTGCTGGAGCAGTAAGGGCTGGTTCACCTAATATTTTTGCCTTTATAGGAAAAAAAGAAAATATCATTGACACCTTTCTTGGCTGGGGTGCACCTAAGGATATTCTTAAGGCGATCTTGATGGATAATCAGGAATATCAAAACAGATATAAAAAATCAATTAATATAGCAAAACAAGTAATTATGTATAGTGATAACCAATTGTTGCCGCAGGGTATGATGCTCTCAAATGATGTGACTCGCTATACAGGTGATTATAATTTCACACAACTTGGGGATGCTGTTACGGAACAGATTATTATGGATCAATTAGCCATTAGTTATGGTTATAATACCGGTTCGTTAGAAGATAAACCGGACAGACTTACACTAAATAGGCTTAATACGCTTTTCGGTCATTGTTTGTGTACTGAACATATTGACTTAAGTTGGACAAATGAAGAGCAGATAGACAAGCTAATCAATTCAAATACAAATTACCTCGCATTAGTATGGAATGGACAATATGACAGCATGCTCAAGCGAGATGATGGCGAACGACTGATTTTACGGGAGCTTTTAAAACAATCTAAATCCGATAACCAAAGTAAATAGAAATGCCAACCGGCTATTCAAGAAGTCCAAAACTATTAAAAGGAGCCTTTGTAAAACTCTCAGAAGTTTTCCTGGGTCCGGTTCCGAATATCATTGTTTTTCAATACAACCCGGAAACAATAAATTGTGATTTAACACTTTCAATAGTTTCTGGTAAAGAAACAGGTGAATAGAGGGGCAAAGATTATCAATGAACCATTTAATCAAGTTTCTTTTATTAATACCCAATAATATTATGAAGTATTGTATAAAAATCATTATAAAACTAAATTAAAAATGGAAGAAAAAGTTATTTTATTACCCCTTAAAAAACAGTTTGCCGATCGCATTCTGGAGGGAACACAAACAGACGAAAAACGCACGAGTAAGTTCAAAGAGCCTGTCCGCGCCATCATTTATGTTACAAAGGTTAAAACAGTTGTCGGGGAATTTATGATGGGACCGGGCTACGGAGATCCAATCAGACTACCCAAAAGAAAAAGAAACTATTACAAAAATGAGGTTAGTAAAGTCATCCAATACGAAAATGAGATTCCCTGGGAGGAGATCAAGAAAAAAAAACCAGGAATCAGGGGCATACCTCAAATGTACACTTATCTGAATCCCACAAAGGTCCCGGCAGACCTTGAACTATTGAAATTTCTTGAGCCATATAAAAGAAAAGGGGAAAAACTAAACTGGTAAACTAAAATAAATAATCCGAGCCATGCCAACCGGCTTTTCAAGAAGCCCTAAACTATTAAAAGGAGCCTTTGTAAAACTCTCTGATGAATTTCTGGTTCCAATTCCGAATATTATTGTTTTCCAGTATAATCCGGAAAAAATGACCCGTAGCCTATCACCGTCTGCAGAAACAAGCCATGGGGATAGTTCAAATAAGAGTTCTACAACTGAACCCTTTGATCCCAATGAGAGTTTTGATTTAACATTGGAATTGGATGCCGCCGATGCACTTGAAGAACCGGATACACATCCTGTTGCTGTTATATCAGGTGTGGCCGATCGTATTTCAGCTATGGAAATGCTTTTATATCCAACCGGTGAAAGCATGTTAGGGAATGCACTTTCGTCAGTTTTTGGTTCAAGTGATGTAGTACCCAGAGGCAGTGTACCTGTTGTGTTGTTTGTTTGGGGCCCGGGGAGGATATTACCGGTACGATTAACAAAATTTTCTGTGGAAGAACAGGCTTTTTCCCCTATTCTTTATCCAATACGTGCCAGCGTATCTGTTAGCCTTGACGTATTAACAGATCAATCCTTCACAAAACTTGGGCGAAAATTGAGCGCAAGTGAAGAAATAGCCATAGTTGCATATAAGTTTACCCGTGGCCAAAGAGAAGTCCTGGCATTAGCCAATATAGCAAATAGTGTAGAATCCATTTTAGGTATGTTACCTTTCTAATAAAAATAATGATTGAATGATTGAATGATTAAATGCTAAAATGCTTCAATGAATCAATTAGGAATGAAAACTAACATTTACACATTTCTCTTAAAATAGCAGTAAAACCAAAAAAAAGATGTTTGAAAGTAAAAGCAGGTATTTCAAACTTGAAACTTATGAAGTAACCGATCGTCGGGGGCGGGCAGTTAAAGTGGTTCCCGTTCCGCCTCCTCCGAATGACACCATGCTTGGGATTCATAAGCTGAAGCAAGGCCAGAGGCTCGATCACCTTGCCCAAAAATATTTAGGTGATCCGGCAGGCTTTTGGCGTATTAGCGAAATTAACAATGTGATGTTACCTGAATCACTCACCGAAGCTCAGGAAATTATTATACCGGTTAAGAAATTTTAAATATGGGATTAGGTATCGCAATAGCTGTTAATGGCCAACCGGATGCAGAACTTATCCAGGCATCTGCTTTGGAAGTATCCGAAACTATGGATAAGGCAACCACTTTCAGTATTCGATATGACATTGATATAAGTGAAGGTGACATTCCCATATTGATTGACAATCGCCTGGATGTGGGTTCAGAACTTTCTATAATGATTCCGGTAGACGATACTACCCACTGCCTCGTTAAGGGACCGGTTCATGGCCACAACATCCACCTTCAACACGGAGGAGGGGGATCCTGGGTCGAAATAAAAGGATCGGATACATCAATTATTATGGATCGTTTAACCCAGTCCGCTGTTTGGTCTGATGTACATGATAGCGATGCGGTGCAAAGCATACTAAGCAATTATGGCTACACGGCTGATGTGCAAAATACGAATGCCTTGCACGAAACAAATAAACATACGCTTATACAACGTGAAAGCGACCTGGGTTTTATTCGTAGATTATCCCGTCGAAATGGTTTTAATTTCTGGATAACAAGTAATGAAAATGGGGATGAGACTGCACATTTTAAGCGTCCGGAATTATCAGGAAACGCCGAGGCTGAACTGGTCATAAACCTTGAAGATCCAAACCTGGATTCTATTGATATTGAATGGGATGTTGAGCATCCTACCAGCATGGAGGGAATACAGCTTGATCTTAATACAAAGGATGATATGGACGTAGCAGTGAACCAAACACCTCAGGATATTTTGGGAAATGATGGCCTGAGTTCTATTACAGGTGACACTCGTTCAGTTCATCTGTCTGCACCGGCAGATGATGTGGGTGACCTTCAGGCGCGAGGAGAAGGTGCAATCATCGAGGCAGACTGGTTTATTAAAGCCAGCTGCCAGACAACGCTTGAGAACCTGGGAAGCCTGGTAAGGGCACATACCATCATTGAACTGCAGGGTGCCGGCAGTCGTTATAGTGGCAACTATTATGTTTCAGGTGTCAGGCATATTATCAATGCTTCAGAACACCGTATGGAAATTGAATTGATACGTAATGGATGGGGAGGATAATATGGAAAACAATCAAAACGATCAACTGATAGATTGGATCCGCAACCGCTATTTTGGCAAATACCGTGGAACCGTTACCGATAATGATGATCCAACCTCAAGAGGAAGAATACAAGTTCGAGTACCTGCAGTTTTAGGGGATCTGGAAAGCTGGGCTATGCCCTGTGTGCCGTATGCCGGTGATGCCATCGGTTCTTATTTAATACCTGCTCAGGGATCGGGTGTATGGGTGGAATTTGAAGCAGGAGATCCTTCTTACCCTGTTTGGAGCGGTTGCTTCTGGGCTGATGATGAGCCTCCCGAAAACCATGAAGGTACTTCTGCAACTCCTTCCCTGAAAATTATTCGCAGTGAATCGGGATTAATGGTTACCATGGATGATGATGGACAGGAAATTACCATAAGTGATGAGAATGGATCAAATATTATGAAAATAGAGGTGCAGCAGGGGAAGATCTTTATACAGGGTAATATAAAAGTAGTAGTGGAGGCTCCCCAGATTGAACTGGTTGAAAATGCTACCCACCCGGTTGTATTTGGGGATGAATTGATGAATTATCTTACCCAGCTTGTAACATTATATAATTCACATCTTCATCCGGGTGAAATGGCATTAGGCGTATTCCCGGTTGCTCCTGCTCCACCTGTCCCGCCATTTACTCCTCTAACACCCAGTTTAATTTCAACGAAAGTCAAATCAGGATAATCTAAAAAATTATGACACTTAAAGCCGGAACAATCTCAAACATGTCGAACAGCCTGGCAAAAGCAATGGAAGAAGCATTTTTGGAGGCATGGCCATCTGTAATGGATACGCAAAAACCGGAAGTTAACGATCATTTAAGGTTGATGTTTATTGCTGTTTCCCAGGGTGTGATCAAACACTTAAAAGAAAACCCGGAATCTTTCAAAGTAAAAATCTACCATGAAGGAAGTTCCGATTATAAGGGAAAAATTGATGAAATTCAAACCGAAGGTGAATTGTACTGAGAAAGACATAATACTTTAATAATGAAAGTTTAACATGGACTATAACAATACAAGTATTTATTACCCACTTAGTATAGATTCAGGGCTTGGAAAACTGGCTGAAGAAAATACCTATGAAGAATATGTCAGGCAGTTGATAATACAGGTTCTTTTTACCAATCCCGGTGAAAGGGTGAACAGGCCTGATTTTGGTTGTGGAATAAAGCGTATGGTGTTTGCACCAAATAGTGAATTAACAGCCAGTCTTTTACAAGTGACTATTCTCCAGTCTCTCCAAAAATGGTTGAATCAGTTGATCGAAGTGCAGGAAGTAAAAGCCACACCTGTTGATGAAAAACTTGAAATCCATCTGGTATATATTCTTAAAATAAACAGGGAACGTAAATATCTTAACCTGGAGGTCAATTTATGAGTAACGCACCTGACCGTCTGCAAGAATTACTGATCCAGGACCAAGTCACTGGCCTTGATTTTGTGTATGTCCATGAAAACCAGGTTGCTCTTGATGTGTATTTCCTGCGGCCACCCAATACCTTATTAACACACCTAGTAGATGAACTTACCGCAGATCAGATACATATTTATAGTGTTTCGAAAAGCAAAATTCCGGTTGTGCCTGTTGAGATAAAAGACTGGGCAGATATTAACGGCCGCCATGTGCTCAGATTAAAAGCAAAGCACCCGGGCGATTTTACCTATTATAATATTTTTATTAATGATCCCCGTATAGATGATTATTTTAACGACATTGTTTTTAGCTTCAAAGCAAATTGTCCGAATGATCTTGACTGCAAACCGCCGGATCATGTATGCCCACCGGAACAGGAAGTTGATTTTCCGATAGATTACAATGCACGCGACTTCTGGAGTTTCCGCAATGCCCTGCTTGAATTTGCTTCGTTCCGCTACCCGGATTGGAAAGACAGAAACGAGGCTGATGTTGGTAATATGCTTGCCGAAGTGATGAGTGCCCTTGGAGATGAATTAGCCTACTACCAGGACAGGATCGGACGGGAGGCTTACCTTGAAACTGCCAGTCAACGACGTTCCTATCGGCGTCATGCCCTCCTGGTAGATTATATAGTACATGATGGACTAGCTGCAAGTACATGGTTAGATGTAACGGTCCACGTAGATAAAAAAGGCAATATCAAAGTAGGAACGGATGTATGGGCCCTGGGCGACAATGGTCAAAGAATCGATTTTGAAGTCGGCAAAGGTCTTTTTGACCGGGATACGGATGGCCTTATTAACGAATATTATGTTCATTCAAAATTAAATTCTTTGGACCCGTATATCTGGGACGAAGATGATACCTGCTTATTTGTAGGTACAACAGAATTGTATATAGATAAACATTATGAGGCATATCTGACTCCATTTGATGACTTACCACCGGACAAAGTTCCCGGAAAATGGGCTCTTCTTAAGACCACTCCTTCCGATCCTTCTATTCCTGCAAGAAGGCACATGATTAGAATTATTGAAGTGAAGGATGTAATGGATAGTGTTCTAAATAAGCCCATAACGCATATTAGATGGGAACAGGAGCAGGAACTTCCTTTCGAAATGGATTTAAACAAGAATTTTGAGGTGCGATGCAATATGGTACCGCTTACAGCCGGAATCAGATATGACCAATATTTCATAATTGGAGAAGATCCCGACGCTCTTGGGTTGCCGGAGTCCGAACAAAATATTCCTGAACGTGCAATTGAACGATTGGGACATGATAATACACAGGTATACTTAAACACACTGAAAAACTCTGATAAGTCACCGCTTGTCTGGCTGGAAGATGATTCATATAACCCTCGTCCCGAGATCCGGCTGGTTGAAGTGGTACATAATGGTATGGAATGGGTAGATATAGTTAAGGATCCCTGGGAATGGCGCAGGACACTTGTCGGAACCAATTCTTCCCAGCCCGGTAACACTCATTATGTACTGGATGATGGCAGCTGGAAATCTATAGTAAATTACCAGCGGGATGGAACTAACATTGCTCATTATGATTATGCATCAAACGAAGGATTGACCATACGATTTGGTGATGGGGAATTTGGAATGATCCCCGAAAAAAAGAGCGTATTTCGTGCAGAATACCGCCTTGGGGGTGGAAAAAAAAGCAATGTTGCCGCGGATACTTTAACCAATATTGAAAATGAATACCTTTCTTCATCCGGCCTGCCCCATGCTTTTATTGACTCTGTGACCAATCCCTTGCCGGCTACTAATGGTTTGGATCCGGAAACAGTGGATGAAGTGCGGCAACTTGCTCCTGAAGCATTCAGGGCTGTTACTTACCGTGCTGTCCGCCCGGAAGATTATGCAGAAGCGGCAGAACGATTGTCATGGGTGCAAAATGCAGGTGCATCTTTACGATGGACAGGCAGCTGGCTCTCTGTTTTTGTTACACCTGATCCAACTGGAAAAGTAACCTTAAGTCAAAAAAATATCGCTGACCTGAATAAACAGTTAGACCGTTTCAGGCAGGCAGGAAGGGAAACACATGTAAAAGAACCCGTTTATGCCGACCTGAACCTGGAAATTACAGTTTGTGTTTCACCAGATGCTTATCGTGGAGAAGTTAAAGAAAGAATCCTTGAATCTTTGTTCGGGGTAGCAGGTATCAGTACCGGTTACTTTTCACCCGACAATTTTACATTTGGTACCACCCTTGAACGTTCTTCACTGGACGCAGTAATCCAATCCGTTGAAGGTGTGAAAGCAGTGGAGCGTATCTGCTTTGAGCGTAAGGGGTGGTTTGACAAGAAACCTTTTGCTGACCTTATGTATGATCCAGGTGCAAATTCTATTATCCGTATTGAAAACGATTCTTTGCATCCCGAGAGGGGTACCGTGAAATTATCAATGAAAGGAGGCGCATGAGCAGTTGTTGTAACAAATATTTCAATAATGCACAAAATGGTTGCCCCTGTGACCACCTTATTCATCCCGGGAAATTATCTATACCGGCAGGTTTAAGTTATATTCCAAGGCAGATAG
Organism: Bacteroidales bacterium; assembly: GCA_016783885.1. Classification (GTDB taxonomy): domain Bacteria; phylum Bacteroidota; class Bacteroidia; order Bacteroidales; family JAADJA01; genus JAADJA01. Next base: position 27,288 of record JADHVR010000008.1, on the reverse strand, counting down.
CCACTTTTTCTGAGTTTCGCAGGGCTATGCTGGCAGGATTGAACGATAAACCTGCACTGCATTTCTGGCACCCAAAAGACCAGGATGACCTGGGTGTGATGTTACTCGAAATGTGGGCATACATCTGTGATTCTTTGTCTTTTTATGATGAAACAATTGCCAAGGAATGTTACTTACGGTCTGCCCGCCGGAGGCCATCCCTGCGAAAACTTGTTGCATTGCTGGGCTACCTCCCAAAGCCTGCCGTTGGTGCATCCGTATTTCTTTCTGCTTTTGCTGGCGGAAGACAGGAAATTGAACTCCCTGAAAGTACTGCCTTTCGCTCAGGAGCATTTGAGGAGGAACCTCCACAGGTGTTTGAATTAGATCAAAGTTCTATCATACACCCTTTTACAAACAACTGGCCTGTTAAACCGCTACACCCTGGAATAATAACCGAAGAAAATCCATCATCCCTTTTAATTGAGCCACAAATAGAGTTCGAAGAAGGTACAATAGTATTTATTGAAAATACAAATAAGAAAAAGCAAAACCAGTCATTACTTGTTCAAAGCATTGAAACATATACGGGTAAAGACAATAAAAGTTATACAAAAATTAATTTCGAGTCACAACTTAAATTAACAAGGAAAACACAACTTTCCAATATAAAACTATTTACTCCAACCCAATCAGTTTCTTTATGGACTCTGGATAAAGATCATAAATCAGTTCTTTTAGACAAGAAGCAACTGGTTCTCAATGCACTCTATAGGGACATTAACTCTGGTGATCATATTATTGTAGCTTTAAAAAATGAGTACCGTTGGTTTCTTGTTGCCAAAACCCAGGAAGTACTGCGTCCTGCCAGTTCAAGGAACTCAATCAAAATCAATAATGTAACTTATGAAACAGCAGGGATCGAAATTCCGGTAACAAAACTGACACTTGATGAATCACTTAACTATGCAAAACGAAAAGCAAATGGAAGCAATGATTGGGATAACGATGATAGGGTTTCTATAGTTGTTTTATACGGAATGGTAACAGCAGGAGATGTAGTTGATGAATCCTGTACAACTTTGAGTGAAACAGATCCTTTACATTTAGACGGTACTGTTGAAGAGCCCATAAACTCATTTATCCCCCAGAGTTTCATCCTGGAAGACAAAAACCAGGAAGCAATAAAGATCAAAGGCAGTTTGGATTATAATAAGAAAGAGATACTGTTTAAAGGAAAAAACTGGGATCAATCATTGTACACCCCCGTTGAAGCTTACGGCAATATCATTGAGTCCAGCCGTGGTGAAACTGTAAATGGGGAAGGACTGGGGAGTGGTGATGCTTCCATTGCCAATCAAAGCTTTAAGCTTAAGAAAAAACCATTGACCTATTTCCTTTCATCTACCACTGATAACAGTCAGGGAGTAGCTAATACCTTAAGTATTTATGTCGACAATATACTCTGGCAGGAAGTAGAAAATTTTTATGGGAAAACAGAGAACGATACTGTATATATTGTTCGCCAGGATGATGATGGAGGAACTCATATAACATTTGGAGATGGGATCAGGGGAAAAAGGCTTACCACCGGGGTCAATAATATTGTAGCCAATTACCGTTATGGGGCCGGCAGTGTATGCCCGCCGGGGGGATCGGTCACCCAGATCGTTAAGCCTGTAAAAGGCCTTAAAAGCATTAAAAATCATATCGCAGCATTCGGAGGTGCTGATGCTGAGGAGGAAAGCGAGATACGCGATCATGGGCCTTCTTCTGTCCTGATAATGAACCGTGCAGTTTCAATTAAAGATATGGAGGCAGTTGTATTATCTGTTCCGGGAGTAAGAAATACACAGGTTGAATGGAGATGGCATGGCGATAAGCAAAACACGATGGTTCACGTGTGGTATGTTGGTGAAGCCGGTATTGAATCCTCGATATCCGAAATGCTCCATGATCTTTCAGATCCTTCCACCTTATTTAATGTTGAACTTGCTGAAGGCAAGGAGACTGACCTCTCAATTGATGTTAAAATCAGTCAGAATTATGATGAAAACAATGTACTTGCAGAAATACAGGACAAATTATTTAATACAAAAACGGGAATACTCATTGCAGAAAATATATCAATAGGAGGCCCACTGTTTCGAAGCAGCATTTTTAAAACAATACATGAGGTCCAGGGAGTATTATCAGTAAAGAATATTTTAATAAATGAAAGCTTTTTTTATAAAACCTCTCTCAGTCCCGGTGCAGGCAAGTATTTTGATTTTGAAAATGGAAACTTTGAACTTAGTTCTTACAGTGATTACGAATAAAAAGAATGGCAAACGATAAATTCGAAACATATTTTGCGGAAAAGTTGTGGGAAATGATCCCTGCAATATACCGTCATGAGGATGGATTGGATACAAATCCAAATATGGGCGTTCTCAGGTCTTTTGTTTTATTGTTTGCAGAACAGGCAGCTATTCTCAGGCGTAGTCACGACAGGTTGTGGGGTGACCAGTTTATAGATCTATGTTGTGATTGGGCTGTACCCTATATCGCTGATCTTGTAGGGACAAGACTGGTATCTGCTAAGAATAAACGCGGTAGAAGGATCGATGTTGCCAAGACAATTTATTACAGGCGCCGCAAGGGAACATTAAGGGTGCTGGAAGAATTGATCAGTGATATAACCGGGTGGGAAGGGGTTGTCGTTGAAAAATTTAAAAGACTGGGAAGAAGCAGGCATGGCCTTGACCCATTCCCTTCTTCATTAAGCGGGATGCATACAAAAACACTACCCGGAGGTTGGGCGGATATACGTCAACAACAGGGAAGTGAACTTACTTTGAGTCCATTTGATGAGTTTTATTACACTGCAGATGTCCGGCAACAAAATGGTACTGATGGCCTTTTCGGTATTCCTAAACTGGCATTTTATCTTTATAAATTACAGTCTTTCAGAGTGGAAGATGTTGAACCATTTGACCTGGGCGATGGCTTGAAATATGGTTTTGATCCCTCCGGTCGTGATATACCCCTGTTTGCCCGGCGTAACAGGCCGGATGACTGGGATGAATGGCGAAGTGCTTATGAATGGGAACTGCCACTACCTATCAGGTGCAGGTTGTTAGGACATACTGAGTATCTTATTACAGAATCTCATATTCAAAAGCTGAATTCTGGTCCTGGCCTAAGCACTGGAGCTATAAATGATCTCCGCTCAATGAGTAACGTTCATTTTTACACTGAATGCAGGTTGAAGTTAACTTTGCAGACCTTATCAAATTATAACGAAATAAAAAATCCTGCTATTCTGCTTCCATTGTTAGGTTATTCAATAATTGATAAATGTGGAAAAAAAACGCTCTTACCAGATTACTTCCAGGCTACCGGTTCTAAAGCATCCAATGATTATTCAATTGCTGTAGAAGATATAACATCTTCAGAAATTTTTTCCTCTGATAAGATTGTTCCGGGGAACCTGAAAAATTGGACAAATAATGCACCGGATGAAAAAAAAATTATTATTGATCCTGAATACGGGCGATTATTATTCACGGATAATGAATCCGGCAGGGAAGTATCGGTAAGTTATCATTATGGATTTTCCGGTAATGTCGGAGCAGGGACTTATGACAGACAGGATATCCTCGAGATAGAGTCGAATAGCAGTATAATAGTAGGAGGAAAAGGAATGTCCTTCTTTGATATAAAAAATAATGGTATTACCCAGATCAATGATAATAAAACATATTGGCCTACTTGCAACAAAAACAAGATAGTCAATATGACATTCCAGGCAGCAAACCAAAAGCGTCCATATATTCGGCTTGATGATCCTTGGATTATGGGTAGTGGGGTCAACAAAGATTCAAATCTTTGTATAGATGGCCTATGGTTCGGAAGCACAGGAAGTCAGGAATTGATTATCCAAGGTGACTTCGAATGTGTTGTTATTAAGCATTGTACACTTGATCCAGGTGGAGATATAGATATGGAGGGAAATATTATTCATCCATTACCACTCGTAATTGAGGGCAATATCGAAACTTTGATTTTAGACTCCTCGATAACAGCTCCCATATTTTGCAGGAATGGAGGATTGGTGGAAAATTTGAAAATATATGATTCAATAATTCAATCCGTCGATGCAGAATTTGCATTACAAATAAATAATGGCTCTGTAGAGATGAACAGGGTAACTGTATTTGGCGCCATTGAAGTTCTGCGTCTTTTTGCTTCTGAAACGATACTTACAAACTCCTCAAAGGTCTCAAAAGTAAAAGATACTCAAAACAGTTGTTTTTGTTTCAGCGCTGCACCAATTGATAGCCGTTTACCAAAACCTTATGAGTCATATTTATATTCGGGTGATACGAATTTTTGGTTTACCTCAAAAAAATTCGGACAACCTGGTTTTGCGCAGATTTTAGACATATCACCTGTTGAAATCAGAAGAGGTGCTGAGAATGGTTCCGAGATGGGTGCCTTCAGCAGCCTTATTAATCCAATAAAGATGGATAGCTTGCGGGCAAAGGTTGAGGAATATATGCCTTTCGGGTTGATCCACTTATTCATTAACAAAACTTAATTCTTACACCTATGGCTAATTCAGATATTTCAAGGAATATTTTTGATCCGAAGAAACACTATACCAGTGTTCGTAATCAGCAGGGCCGTGTATTGACTGATGATGACTGGAATGAAAATGAAAGGATTGACATTGAAATAGAGCGTCGGACAAATGTAGATGTAATCGGACCGAATGGATCTCCCGATAATGGATTCAGGATAAAAAAAGGTTCAGTACGTACTGTAAATAATGTTATAGACTTTGATATTCTACCGGGAACCTATTACCTGGGTGGTTTACGGTTGGAAATGGATCCGGCTGATCCCGGTCAAAGTTCTGATCCGCAAACATTCCGGACACAAAAAGACTGGTTACAGCAGGACATCAGCCTATATTCGGTACCAAACATAGCTGAGGGGGACGAACAATATGACCTTGTTTACCTTGAAACATGGCAACAGGCTGTTACTGCGGTGGAGGATTCAGAACTGTTCGAAGCAGCCCTGGGAGGGCCTGATACCACTACCAGGATCCGTAATATGGCACGTGTACAACTTCAAACCGATACAGGCTTTTCAGATTGTGCCAATTCATGGAAGAAGTTTATAGAATCGTTAGGTAATCAGGGAAAAATAAATGAAGATCACGAGCTTATACCTGATACAAAATTAAAAGTAACATACACCGAAGGTGAATCTGAAGATCTTTGCTCGCCCTCAATAAGTGGTGGATACCTTGGTGCAGAAAATCAGGCCATAAGGGTACAACTTACCGGTAATGATACATTTACCTGGGGATTTGATAATGCTTCATCTCTGTACAGGGTTGAAGGATTAGGAAGTACCTTCAAATTGGTGACCTCCCCCAAAGACCAGCATCACTGGCCTTTAGCAGGACAGGTCGTGGAGATCTTACCACGTTCAGCTTTATTAGTTAATGGAGAAAAAACTGCTGCATTGGCTGGTCGCTTCAGCAAAGTGGTAAAATCATACAACCCTGATACCTCTGAGTTAACCATCGAAGATTCTATTTCTGCAGACTTTGGAAATGAGTGGAAAAAATGTAGTGATAATTCTTATATAAGCCAACCTCCAGAATTTTACTATTTACGTGTATGGAATCGTGGGGAAGATCTTACATCAACTCCTGAAATTGATTTTTTTGAGGGCACTCCAGTTACTCTTGGCCACACGGGTATACAAATTACTATAACCGGAACCGACCGCCAGTTGGCTGATTATTGGATTATCGCTGCCAGGCCTGAAACTCCTAATCAAGTTGTCCCGTGGGAACTTGAAAATGGTATACCTCCCCATGGAATCAGAAGATATTTTGCACCAATAGCCATATTACGGTGGACAAAGATAGATGGCGCTGTTATTGGTGAAGTAATTCATGATTGCAGGAAAACATTCCGTCCTCTGACCGGGCTCGAAACCTGTTGCACTTTTACCGTTGGAAATGGAAAAGACAGCAAAGGTGATTTTAACTCAATCCAGGAAGCCGTTGACAACCTTCCTGAAAAGGGGGGGGAAATCTGTGTACTTCCCGGTGAACATGAAGCAAATGTTATTATAACAAAACGGAAGCAGATCTGGATCAACGGGTGTGCAGGGCAAACCATTGTAAGTCCTTTATCAGAAAACATTGCAGAACCTGTTTTTAGCATTCACAATTCACAGGACATCAGGATCTCCAATTTAATTATCTCAGCGGAATATGGAAAAGCAATCCTGATACAGGATTCAAAAGAACATAAGCTACCTTCAAGCAATATCCAAGTTGATGAAAACAACATTCTTGTCCGTATATATGCCATAAAAGTAAGGGTTAATAATGATATACGTGGCAATAATGATATTATAATAAGGAATAACCTGATAGGAATGATTGATGATGAAATCGGCCAGGTTGCCATTTCATCACTGGCTGACAATGTTACCATTGAACGAAACAGGATAGTCGTTATTCCTCCACCGGATCCTGACGATCCAGGTGATCCGAGGCCTGCTGATGACTGGACCAAAAAATTATTTGATCCATGTCCTGATCCGGAATCATCTACATATAACATTGGTGTATTGTTATACTGGATCTTTTTATTGTTAAAACTGATCAAAAAATTCTTAAAAGTCAAAAAATTTAATACAACTGGAGGCATCCAGATAGAAAGTGGCTCTGACTATGTCAAAATATTGGAAAATGAAATTATTGGCGGGAAAGGAAATGGGATTACCCTGGGGAGTATTCATGATTACGATGATCGAGTTGTTGAAACGGAAGAAACAGAAATCTTCGAGATTACCCATAATCAAAATTATGTTTGGATTAAAGTAATTCAGGATACTATTCCACAGGGAGGAATCGAGGTGGTTTTAAAAAGTAATACGGTAGAAGGTTCTGGCACTACTTCACCAGATGGTGATTTTTCATTACAACTTGAACAGGGTGTATATTCAGTATACATTGCCACCCCAGGCAATAAAATTATAAGCATAGAAGAAGATAATCGTTTTGGCCCGGGTGAGGTACAACATATAATTGCAATTGAAAAACGTGAAGAGACAGTTCCGGAAGTTGAAGCACCTCCAGTATATGATGTTTTGATTGAAAAAAACACTATTTCAAATATGGGATTAAGTGGTATTGGTAGTGCTTCCTTTAAAAATGCAGGGAGTTTAGAAAGAGTGTTAAAGGAAAATTATTCAGTACATTATCAGCCTGTAAGCCCTTTATTAATGGGAACGGTTGAAGACTTATATATTAACAAAAACAGGATAACGCGTTGTGCACAACAATTGCCAGCAGATATTCCTGGTAATACCGGTTATGGCGGAATAGCCCTTGGCGGGTGCGAAAATGTTATGATCACTGATAACATCATCGAGGAAAATGGAATAAGCCATATCGATCCGATATGTGGAATATATATCTTCGAGGGTGAGAAGATTGAAATCAATCATAACCGGATACTGAATAATGGACTGGCCGTTATAATCTCCGAAAATCAGAATATTAAAAAAGGAATACGTGGAGGGATAATTATCAGTCTGAGCATGAAACAACCCGAATTGGGGGGATCTGAAAATGGCAAATGGATACTTCCTGATGGGATCCCTGCTGTTAAAGTCCATGATAATATTGTAACCCAGCCATATGGCCAGGCTCTTGGCGTCATTGCATTGGGACCGGTTTCTGTAATAGGCAATCAACTTACTACCCAAAACGCCGACTTTTCTGTAAATCCAAACTCAGCATACGCTGGGAGTGTGTTTATATTAAATTTAGGAATATCTAAGGATATTATTGCCAAATTAATTGCATCAAGTTTTTTACATTTAGCCAGAGTAAAAATTTCGGATAAGACGATTGATATTTATCAAAATCTTAAACGGTATTTATATTTGCCCAATGGGAATATCCTATTTGCCAACAACCAGGTAACACTTGACCTGCGGACGGAAGAGATAAATTTTGCTTTCAGTTCACAACTATTTGCCTCATTGGATGATGTAGCCTATAACAATAATCAGTCGGAAATTACCTCATATATTGACCTGGTTTTAACTGATGTAGCCATTATGGCGGTTACAATCCGAACAAATAATAACCGGTTTCAGGAAGGTTTATCCTGGGCTATGTATTCATTGTTTTCATGTAGTATTATGAATTCTGCTATTGCTAATCAATCATCCCACTGTTTAATGGTTTTAGGCCCGGTAAAATTTTTAGTAAATGTTGGGAACAGAGTGCTTTTAGATCAGGTTTGCAATAGGCAGCAATTAGCTCTTGAGAAAAGATACATATCAATAAAAACAGAATAAGCTAAATCAGGTGAAACTCTTTAACTTTTAAAATTAATACAATAATAATTAAATAGCAGTACCAATGGCAAAAAAGAAAATAAGTCAGGATGAAATTTTTAAAAAAACTGACAGTGCATTCAATCAAATGGACCAACAACGTGCTGAGGGTCTTGAAAAGACAAGATCCATCCAGGCTATTAAAAACAGATTATTAAAACGGGAGCAAGAGAGGTTAAAACGAAAATACGGAAATGAGCATCCCCGGGTTAAAAAAATTTCGAACCGTTTAGCCTATAATCAGGGTTTTTTCAAAGAACTCGATATCGAATTAGACAGGACAAAAATTGAATTACCACTCTATGATACGGACTCCTGGATGGTCCATGGACGGGTGATCGGTGAAAATGATAAGGGGATAAACAACCTAACTGTTTCGATATATGATGAAAAAGGAACATGGGTGAGAAAAATTAACTATACCTGCACCAATGAACTGGGCTATTTTTCCATTATGTATCCTCCAAAGGGTGGGAAACCGGAAATTTCAGAAAACCAGAAATTATTCCTTACCATACTTGATAAAGAACATAAAATTCTCCATCAGGAGACGGAACCGCTTTATGTAAAAGTTGGACAAATAGATTACCGGGAGATTATTCTTTCTAAGAAAAAAGATACCTGTAGCCCACCTGAAGCCAACAATGAAAAATCATCCCTACCACCAGATGCATGGGTAGTACGAGGAAAAGTAACGGATGAAATGAATCAGGGCATGCAGGGTCTGACGATAAGTCTATACGATAAAGATTTGCTTTTCGATGATGTTCTGGGAACTACATTAACAGATGAAAATGGAAACTTTAAGATAATATACAGAACTGAAGCTTTCAAGGACCTTTTTGAGAAGAAGCCGGATGTTTATCTAAAGGTACTGGAGGAAAAGGGAAGAAAGCTCTACTCATCCAGGAGAATGATTCGTTGTCAAGCAGGATTCGAGGAATATTTCACCATAAAAATAAAACGAAGAAAATAGATTTGAACTTACTTCCTTTCGATTAAGATCGATTGATTGTTTTAATTCTGATGCAGAAAGAACGAGGTATATTAAGCAAATACAAATATCCCAATCTTTCTTGATTGATTTTGTATGATCCAACAACAACATACCATTACAAAGCAAAATCAACCAGAAAATCACTGGAATAGGCCAACAAGGACATGGAGATGGATTGAGAAAAACTGGCGCGTTTCTCAACCATTTATGCCCACCGTTATATCTCCCTGATCTTAATATTCCTGAACCACACATCATCGCCATGGTCCTGAAGACCGATGTAGCCTTCTTTGGCAGTGTTTACAAAATCGTCATAATCTTTGAACTTGCTGTTGGCAACCATATCTTTCCAGTCCGGTGTCCAGAGGTGATACTCTAAAACTTTTTCACCATTTACCGAGTGAACTACGGTTCCTTTGTAAACCATTATTTTAACCTGATTCCATTCACCGGCAGGGTTTACGGCTTCAAATTTCCCCGGAATCAAATCGTATAATGCGCCGGCAGCACGGTTGCCATCAACTCCAAGTTTTGCATCGGGGTGTTTGGCATTATCAAGTATCTGCATCTCAGGGGCGGATTTCCAAATCGGCTGGTCGGGCTTTTCCTGTGCAAGGTAAAAGATACCGCTGTTACCGCCTTCCGATACTTTCCATTCGAGCGACAATTCAAAATTCCTATATTTCTTATCAGTTATGATATCGCCGCCACCCCCGGCTTCCCCCCTGCCGGAACCAAGTACGTGCAATATTCCATCTTCAACCACCCATCCTTTTTCAGGAAAGGTTTCGCTATTGTAACCCCTGAAATTTGTTGTTGTTTTCCCATCAAACAACAGAACCCATCCCTCGTCAATTTCTGCCTGGGTTAATGTGTTTGGAGCTGCTTGCTCCGTTATTACTTCCTCCTTTTGCTGTTCTTCCTTGTTTTGTTCACCTTTTGGAGTGCAGGCAAAAAGAACAATTGAAGCTGTAAATAAACTCAAATAAATCTTAATTTTTTTCATTTTTTTAGTATTTATATTAATTAGTTGAATTATTAAAAAACAGATTGCCCGCCCTTGTCCGGTTCGGACGGGCTTCACTCCTACCACTTTATCCTGCCTTTCAGTTCGCAATGACGATAATTATTTTATAACTCCCATCCTTCCCTGTACTTATGTTTGATATATTCCTCAGCAGCAGGTTTGGCAGCAATGGTAGCGTATTGCGTATCAAAATGCGGGTGTCCGTTGATCACTGTAAATTTATCCGTTGTTACAACCCTGATCTCATCTTCATCCGAAATATTTGTGATCTTCATATTCTCACTATCCCACATTAGCTTTCTTTTCAGGTCCTGCAGACGGATAGCGAGGTTACCCATAACAACCATTTCGTTCAGCGGTCCCGAATAATCAAAATTCGAACTGGTTTGAACCCTGCTATCAGGACTTTCTTTACATGCTCTTATCCAGTCCATCTCATGTCCTCCGCTCATTGCGTTTTCTATTCTTCTGATAGTAAGTTCCGGGCGAATATAATCTTCATCAAGCTCTTCCGGTAGCAGAATAGGGTCTCTTCCGTAACAGCCTGTCATCAGTTTGCCTTTAGTACCTATAAAAAGTACCCCGCCACTAGGGTCACCCATGATCTGCCCGTCTTTCAATTCTTCAGGGCGAGGTGGTAACAAACCTCCGTCGTACCATGTAAGCTTCAGTGGTGGCAGCTTTATATTGCCTATATTCCCGCGATCGGGAAATTCATAATGTACCATAGATGCGTATGGTGCGCTTTCTGTGTTCACCTGTGTGGAGCTTCCATAAATGCAGATTGGTTGTCCGAGATTGAGGGACCAGAAAGCCGGGTCAACAATATGATTAGCCATATCACCAAGCGCTCCTGTTCCAAAATCCCACCATGCACGCCAGTTCCAGGGAGTGTAAGAAGGATGATAAGGACGCCATGGAGCAGGTCCGATGAACAAATCCCAGGCAAGTGTAGGAGGTACGGAAGGAGTTTCAGTCGGACGTTCAAGCCCTTGTGGCCAGATAGGGCGATTGGTCCAGGCATGTACTTCAGTGATCTCACCGATAGCTCCATCCCATATCCACTCGCAGGTCTTCCTGATGCCATCTCCCGAATTACCCTGATTACCCATTTGCGTGGCAACCTTGTATTCACGGGCTAAGTCGGTCAACAGCCTTGATTCATAAACTGTATGAGTGAGTGGTTTTTGCACATAAACATGTTTTCCCATCCTGATGGCGGCAGCGGCGACTATTGCATGTGTATGATCAGGCGTTGCAACAATAACGGCATCAATAGAATCGCCCATTTCATCAAACATTTTGCGATAATCCTTGTATTTTTTTGCACCCGGATATTTCTCAAAAGTACCAGCTGCATAATCCCAGTCAACATCGCAAAGTGCCACAATGTTTTCTCCTGAACAATTACGAACATTGGTTGCTCCAACTCCACCGATCCCAACTGCTGCAATGTTCAGCTTATCGCCCGGCACTCTGTGTCCCAGACCACTGATCACATAATTGGGTAAAACAGTTAAACCGGCAGTTGCTGCTGCCACGTTACCAATGAAGCGCCTGCGGCTTATAGTGTTTTTTTCTTTTTTGTTCATTGTTTTATCTGATTTTATGATTTTTATTTCTTTTTTCCGAATCCCGAAACTTCGGGATGAACTATTTATAAACCCTCGAAATTAATTAAAAATTTGAAAATACAGCAAACGAATCTATTCATACTATCTACAAAACTATTTTTAACTAAACCATATTAACCTTATTTCCCCTATACCCTTATTTCCTTTATACCCATCTTTCTCTTATTACTTTCAAAAGCCAGTTCAATAATTCCGATCACATCCCTTGCGTCCTCAGGTTTTACAGCCATCTCCTGATTATTAACAATTACATCATAAACGTTTTCGTAAAATTCCTGATAGCAACCTGGTTCCGTTTCAATGCGACCGTCAAAATGAAGGCCATCTATTACTGTGCTTATTATTCCTCCGTTTTCCGGCTTTTCAGTTCCCCAATCATCCGTATCGGGCATCAACCCTTTAACAAGATTTTCTTCCTGCGGGTCAATTCCATATTTTAAAAATGAACCATTACTTCCATGGATAATAAATCTCGGTCCGGGATCTTTTACCATCATGCCTGCGGTAAGAATGACCTTTAGTTGAGGATAAAACAGGTTTAGTTTAAAATAATCATCTACTTTGCTGCCTTTTCGCTGTGCCTGAATATCGGCGTAAATACTTTCCGGTTTACCAAATAATTGCAATGCCTGGTCAATCAAATGCGAACCAAGATCAAACAAGATACCTCCGCCCGGCTTGTCTTTATCCCTCCAGGCGCCGGGTGTTATTTCCGGACTGAAACGGTCGAAATGTGCTTCATATTCTGTCAGATTACCGAGAAGTTTATTTTTTAGCATCTTTTTTATAGTTAAGAAATCGCCATCCCATCTCCTGTTATGGTAAACAAATATTTTACGCTTTACCGTCTGTGCAATATTAATCAATTCTTCAGCCTCTTTGGAAGTTGGAGTAAACGGCTTTTCAACAACTACATGCTTGCCTGCAAGGAGGCTTTCCTTAACCATCGGGAAATGCAAGGTATTTGGTGTGGCAACGACAATTAGATCGATATCGGGATCAGTAAGTATATCTTTAAAATCCCGTACAATTTCGACATAAGGATAAATTTTCACGGATTCATCATTATGTCTTTCAACTATCTTTTTCAGGTTAAACCCGGAATGTGTATGCAGAAATGGCGCGTGGAACACTTTCCCCGATAGCCCGAAACCTATGATGGCAGTGTTTATGATCTTTTCAGACATTGTTTTTATTTATAATGATTAAATGCGTAAATGATTAAATGTGTAAATGTTGTCATTCAATTATTTTATCATTTTATCATTTCAAAATTATCTAATATCAATACTGTAAATTATTCAAATAATTAAAACTAATAGCAATACTCTCGAACGGTGGAATTTTAAACGATTCCTGCTCAAGGTAGTAATACTTCATGCCGGCTTTATCCTTTGCTGCAAAAATCTTTTCAAAATCAATCCTCCCCTGCCCTATCTCAGTTGACTCCCGTTTATCTGTATAATCCATATCTTTAACATGCCATAGTTCAAACCTGCCCGGATATCTCTTAAAATAGTCAAGCGGTTCACATCCACCATAAATCATCCAGTATAAATCAAGCTGCATTGTAACAAATTCCGCTTCTGTCCGGTTCAGTAAAATGTCGTAAGGTATTATCTCGTCCGTTTTTTCAAATTCAAAAGCATGATTATGGTAAGCGAACTGCAATCCTGACTTTTTGCAGCGTTCTCCTATTTGATTGAACTCCTCAGCCAGTTTTTTGTAATCATCAAGGGTTTTCCTTTTGTCCTGACTTATATAAGGCAATACAATATAAGACATGCCTGCTTCGAGTGTATCTTCAATCACCCGGTCAACATTCTGAAGGTTGATGCCCGTATGAGAACTTTGAGGTATTAATCCTTTATCTTCAGTGATTTTTTTATACTCCACAGGAGTAAACCCATAGAATTTACCATCGGCATATCCGGCGGCTTCAACCGCATTATAGCCAATGTCGGCTATTTTTTGTAAAGTGCCTTCGAAATCATCTTTGATTTGATCCCGCAACGTATAGAGCTGTATGCCAATAATCTTTCCGGATGGAAATGCTGATAATCTCAGTGGGAGCACCATACTTGCCGCAAAGGTTGCAGAAATTCCTTTTACGAAGTTTCTTCTCGTAATCATTTTTTTTCACATTTATAATTTATTCTTTATACTCCATGCTCCATGCTCCATGCTCCGCGCTCCACTCCCTACACTATTTCCTGCTTATCAACATCCCAAAATACTTTCCTGTTTTCCCTGTAAGCTATTGTGCCGATATGGGCAGTTATTGCTTCTTCGAATCCCCTGTCAATATTACAGCTTGGTTGTGTTCCGCAACGTATGCTGTCTAACCATTCCTTAATATGCAGGTGTGTTGTATCCACACGCTTTCCTCCTCTGTATGTATAAAGCAATCCCCTTCCTGCAAAATATTGTTCGGTTGGAGAGGTTATCGCATCCACCTGTTTCATGCCCGGTGTAAAGGAATACAGTGGAAGAGACGGATCAATGATACCTTCCTCTAATTTTTCCTTATATTTTGTTGAGCCTTTGTCAACATATATTTTAAGGTCTCTTCCGACCTCCATATATGCATCATGCCCCATTATCACCCTTCCTCTTTTCTTGTCGCTTGCCAGGGAAGCGCTGTAAACCAATGAAAAATCCCTGTCAGGATATTCAAAAACCGTATTAAGGACATCCGGCACAGTCCTGCCATCCTTGAAATAATAAATTCCTCCTGATGAAACAGCAGAATGAGGTATTCCCAAACCGAGTATCTGGTTCATAGCATCGTACTCATGTGTGAACAGATCGCCTGAAAGTCCTGTGCTGTAATCCCACCAGCAACGCCAACGGAAAAATCTTTCCAGGCTGAACTTATGAGGAGGAGCTGGCCCGATGAATTGTTCCCAGTCAATGTTATATTGCCCGGCTTCCTCAGGGATTGGATATACCCATGCACCCGTTGGGGAATTTCGGTTAGTGGTTACTTCAATTAAATTAATGTTTCCCAGAATATTTTTATTAATAGCCTCTTTTGCTTTAAAATAGCTTTCATTTTGCCGGTTCTGATGACCAAGCTGGAAAACGATATTGTTTTCTTTAACAGCTTTCACAACTTCATAAGTTTCCAGTACAGTCCACGTCATTGGTTTTTCGCAATAAACATGCCTGCCTGCCCTTGCTGCTTCTATGGTCATGGTTCCGTGCCAGTGGTCGGGCGTGGCAATGATCACGGCATCAATGTCATTGGCAGCAAGAAGCTCTTTGTATGTTCTGTATCTTCTGGGTCTGACACCAATATTACCACCGGAATCTTCTTTGCTTTTGTTGGCACAGGCTATCATACCTTTTTCGGCATTTATATCAAAAATATCGCAGATACCGTTGACAACTACATTAATATCTTCCTGTTCAAGATAATCATGGTAACGTTTGTCTGTTTTATTTGTCAATGCTCCTTCCTTCCATGAATCAATAGTTTCGGGATGAACAAAACCTGCTGCTTTTAACAAGTCTCGTCCGCGACCACCACAGCCGATAATCCCCAGACGAATCTGTTTTTTGTTGGTAACGACGGGATTAATCACCGGATTAACCGCATCCAGGCTGATCTCTTCCTGTATGGCTTTCTTTAAAAGCCGGTCGAATTTTTGCTTTTTATACCAACTGTAAATAAATGCACCGAGTACCGGTATGGTAGCAAGCCCTTTGATAACATCTCTTCTTCCAAGCTTTTTTTCTTTATCAGGATTCCGGTTTGTATTATTTGCTTTATGATCTTCCATTGTTTCCAATTAAATTAGGCACTTATTTCGATTCTACTGTTATTTTTATGAAAATGATTAAATGCGTAAATGCGTTAATGCGAAAATGATTAAATGCTTAAATATTTTTAATATTCCAGTACGATTAATTTTCATCATTTTATCATTCTATCATTAATCCATGAAATTCCCAGTAGAACCCTTAGCTCTTTCCGTGTGAAAAAATTATTCTGTCCAGCCCGATTTTATTGCCGGTTGGGAACACGAATAGCACAGCCAATGCAATTAATTCAATAAGAACTTTATTCACTATCAAATAACTTCCTTCCATTTGCAGGGAATACTTTAAGCCTATGAATGGCGGATGCGAAAAGTAATACAGTGCCAGAAGGATAATTCCTGCAATTACGGTTATTCTTGAAAAAACACCGAGGATCAATCCAAGTCCGATTGCTATCAGTCCCCAGATATTCAAAAAGTCAACAGTTTTTAAAAGAACCGGATTACTTGCCAGGTTTAAGTAAAACTCCTTTAAAAACCCTTCGGAGTCCAGGAGATAACCAACGCCTGACCAGTTGGGATTTGAAAGTTTGGCTATTCCTTCGTACAAAAAGTGCCATCCTATCAAAACTCTGAGTGCAATTAGCCAGAAAAGCTGAAAACTTGAATAATTATTCTTATTCATCTGATTAAATTTTGTAACACGTCAACTATTTGCCTCTCACGTTTAATCATCCCCTAGTGTGTCTCAATACAAAAAACATGAGTGTTTCATATTAAAATTCCCTGATAAAAATATTTCTCCATCTAACCTTAATGCCTCCCCCGTCATGAATTTGTAATGCTACGACTCCCTCTGCCTCTCCTATTTTTGCATCGCTAAGGTCGGTCATAAGTTCATTATTAAGCCATGTCATAACCCTGTCGCCTTTAATTAGAATCACCAGGTCATTCCATTCACCCTCTTTTAATATATTTTCCTTTTCCTCCGGGATTTGTGCAAGCCATCCCCTTCCATACGATTCATATATCCCGCCTGTGTCATTTCCACGGGGCGCCACTTCCACCTGCCAACCGCTTATTTTTATTCCATTGAGTGATGACCTGAAAAAGACTCCACTGTTTCCATCAGCTTCCTGTTTAAATTCCAATCGAAGAATAAAATCCTTATATGAGTTGGTTGTGGCAAGGTAACCGTATTTCTTATCCGGTCCGCTTTCACAAATCAAATCACCATTTTCCACATACCATTTTTCTGTTCCGTGAATTTTCCAGCCATCTAAGTTCACACCATTAAACAACGGCTTCCCATAATCAGTCAAATCCCTGACTTTAATATTTCTGAATTTCACAACGCTGCCATGATCCTGCAATCCAATATGCCCTTTTCTCGCAAGACCGTAACCGGGATAGTCATTCCATTTCGAATTTTTTACCAGTTCGTTCCAGTCGTTTGTCCATAATTCATATTCAACAATCTTTTCCCCATTCAGCCAGTGTTCAACAAAGCCGTCTTTAACTTTTATCCCGGAGGTATTAAATTCACCAACTGGTTTTAGCTTTATACCGATAGCATTATGTATAGCGTAATTGGCGCCGGTCTTTTGCCATTCTTCAAGTTTTTGCGAAAAGCCAACATCATCTATTAACTGGTATTCAGGGCCTGTGGCATAAACCGTAGGATAATCCCCTTCTAATACATGAAAAAATATCCCGCTGTTCCCTCCTTCCGAAATAGCCCATTCAAGGTATAGTTCAAAGTCTTCAAACCTGTCAATGGTGATAATATCCCCGCCCAGGTCACCTCCTTTGCCGAGCGCAATCAGGTTACCGTCAATAACCTGCCAGCCTTCGTTAACTTTCTCCTGTTTAAAACCTCTCCAACCGCCAGTTGTTTTGCCATCAAACAATAATTCCCACCCTTCTGCCTTTTCCTGATCTGTTAGTGAATTTAATACAGAAATGCGTTGCTTCGCTCTAAATTTTTTTTTATCTGGTTCTGAATTACGATTACATGAAATTAACAGGGGTAAACACAGAATCAGAATCAAAAATTTATTCATACTTTATAAAATATTTAAAATCTAAAGACCCTTTGAGAGTTTACAAATATAAAATATTACTCTGACAGGAGACCTTTTATTCGTAAAATATTTTAATTTAGAATGAATATGAATAATTCAGATTTAAATTTAAACAATTGATTTTTAATAAAATACAGATTCCGATAGCTATCGGAACGAATTACACAGATTTGCACGGATAAAAAAATCGTCGGCAATTATCTCTGCATCTCTGTGTCTCAGCGTTCAATCAAACAAATATTCTAAACGCAGAGTCGCAAAGGCGCAGAGAGAACAAAAGAATAAAACATAGATAGAATTTAAATATCATTTAATTAAAAAAATCAAACAAATAAATGTATTAAAAAAATTGCACGCAAAACCGCAAAGGCGCAAAGAATTTATTAAGCTGAGTGAGATTATTATAGTTTTCTTTGCGTCTTTGCGAGAAAAACTAATTATTCATACTTTCAATACATCCTATTGAAGCAATAAGTCCTGCTCAAATCAGCTTTTAGCCGACCTCGGCAAAAATATCTCATTTATAATAACCTCGCTGATGTACTTTTTGTTTCCGTCTTTGTCTTCATACGAACGGTTTGTCAGCTTTCCTTCAACAGCCACCTCGCTGCCTTTTTTCAGGAGTTTTTCCACTATCTTAGCAGTATTGCCCCAGGCTATGATGTTGTGCCACTGGGTTTCGGTAACTTTTTCGCCGTTTTCCTTTTTATAGGTTTCCGAAGTTGCCATTGAAAATTTAGCTTTAGTTTTACCTCCGTCAAAATTCATGATCTCAGGATCATTTCCCAGGTTTCCGATGAGTTGTACTCTGTTTCTTAAAGTGTTCATAGTTCTAATGTTTAAATGATTAATAATAATTGTTATTGAAGCAAAATTATAATGGCGTGTAAAGATTATTCGGTTAATAAGCGGTTACTTTCGATTATAACCGTTTAATTATTTTTAATCGGATAAGACAGGATGATGTTTGATTCCCGCCTGAAAGACCCGCCCGGATGACTCCGGTCGGACGGGCATAGTCGGGCAGGTTTGATATTTGAGGTTTGGTATTACCTTGAACCACGATGAAATATGCTCCTTCCCTGCTGAAATATTTTCGCACCTCAAATTTCACAGGGCAAGCGTCGCATTTCACGTGGCAAACCTGAAACCTGACCCCGAAAATTTTCGGCGAAAACCTGAAACCAGAAACATGAAACTTTAAACTTTTCAAATATATTCTTCTTTTTTAACAATAAGGATTTTATCTTTTTCTTTCAGGTAACTAAAGCCGTAATCGTAACAGAAATAATAGACAACGTCTTTTTTGGTTCTGTAAATATTTGTGAAATAATTGAAATCAAAACCGGTTGAGGCGAGATCGAATTTAAAAATGGTTTTTTTGCCTTGCGGACATAATTCGCTTAAGACATTCCTGTTGTTATGTAAAATCTTATCAATGCGGCGGACAAGCTGTTTATGTCCTGTTCTTTTGCGGTTGTTGTATGCGTTGCGGCAGTAATCCGAACAGAATTTCTGATCGGTTCTGCCCTTTAAGAGTTCCTTACATTCGAGGCAATATCTTTTTTCTTCCATAGTGATAATTTATTATTCGACTACAAATATACAATCATTTATCACATTTTAATTGGTTAATTTTCCTTAAACGGTTATAGTCGGTTATAAATGGTTATTAACCGGATAATAATAATTTTTGTATTTAAGTTTGTAGTTGAAATATTTTGTCATGAAAAACATCCTTATTGAACCGGTTCTTCACAGAAATGAACAACGGCTGAAGCTGGTATTTGATTATGATGAGGGGTTGATTGAAAAAATAAAAAATATGACCGGCAGGAAGTGGAGTAAAACCATGAAATGCTGGCATATACCTTACGAGGAAGATTACAGAAAACATTTACATAATGTATTAAGTGATTTAGAAATAAAATTTGCAGGAACAGATAAACAAATAAAATCTGCTGATAATGGACCGGTTAAATCAGAAGAAAAAAGGGACACTACATCAAAAAAAAGGAAAATCGAAATAGATTATAACAAAACAGAAGGACTGCTATACATGAAAATTCCTTTTGAAAAAAAAGATGAAATAAAAAAATTAGAAGGTGCCTGGTGGCATCCCGGGGCTAAAGTATGGTCGGCAATTGCAAACAGGGAAAATTGTAACAGACTGAAAATAATATTTGATAATAAAACGTATGAATTGAAAATAGTTACTAACGAATTCACTGTAAAGAAAAAACACAAAAAACCATCGAAAGCATTGCCAAATATTGTTGAGGAAAAATTTGATGAAGAAATGATATTGCGGAACAAAAGTCTGAAGACATTAGAAACTTACAAAAACCAGGTAAATCATTTCTTACACCATTTTAAGGAAGATAATATAAAAACACTATCAGCTGATAAAATTAAAAAATACATCTTTGATAAAATAAATAACAAGGGATATTCGAGGGAATTTCAAAACCAGGTTATCAACGCTTTGAAAAGATATTATGAATATGTACATAACAGGGAATTTGAAAATTTTGAGCTACCGAGACCGAAAAAAGGCCAGTATTTACCAAAAGTTATTTCAGCCGAAGACATTCAAAAAATGCTTGAATTGACAAAAAACCTGAAACACAAAACGATAATAAGTATTTTTTATGGGTGCGGTTTGAGGAGAAATGAGATAGTTGAAATAAAAATTAAGGATATTGATTTTAATGCTAAAACAATAACGGTGCATGGCAAAGGAGATAAATACAGGATATTACCAATTGGTGATAAACTAACGAACCTAATAAAAAAATACATAAAAAGCTATTTACCAAAAGAATATTTATTTTACGGACAAAGTGAGCCTCAATATACAGGAAGTAGTATTGGGAAAATGATAAAAGAAAAGGGTAGAATAGCAGGAATAAAAAAAACAATAACACCGCATTGCCTGCGACACTCTTATGCAACGCATCTGTTGGAAGCAGGAGTTGACCTACGTATTATACAAAAATTGTTAGGGCATAGTAGCTCAAAAACTACAGAGATTTACACTCACGTAAGCAGAAAAAGCATAATAAATATAATAAGTCCTTTGGAGAAAATGAATTTATAATTATCTTTGCCCGTAAATGATGAATAAACTTCACCAATTTGTGCCAGGCAGGAATAAAAAAGGGAAGTTAGTTCACTATATAAACAAGTTATGGGCAAGTTAAACAAACGAAAAAACGGAATGACACAGACAAGAGAACCACCAATTTTTGACACTTCTTAATGTCGTTGCTGACAAATAATTCAAAACCAATAAAAGTGGAGACCAGCGACCACTCTAATAAACGGGGCGGAACTGAAAAGCCTTACGAGTAAGACAATTAAATTATAAACAATGCGAAAAATTCATTTACTTATTTTATTGAGCGGACTATTAATTTTTAGCTCTTGTTCAAAACACATTTACGTAAACTATCAGACAGAAAGTGCAAATACAGGTAAAGTAGTATTAAAGCCAAGTAAGCCGACCGAAAGAACATATGTTACTATTAACGACAACTTAATTGTTGACAAGAAAAATGTTAAATCAGTGACTATTAAAAATGTTCCAAATGGTGACTATAATATTCACTACACCTCTGACAATAGTTGGTATAAAGACAAATTGGATGTTCAAATTCCGTTAAAAATGGAAGACGGAAAAGAAATGACAAAACTTGTTGAAGTACCCCCATATAGCACAGGATATTGGATTTATGTAAGTGGAATGGCTATTTTGCCTTGGGTTGTTTTACTTGCACTCTGACGAATAAAACCAGCCCATAACATTGTATATGCGATAATTGCGGGGTTTTGTGGTAAATTGAAGCTTTGTGCAGGTAAGTAACATTTGTACAAACTTGAAACGAAAGTGCCTTGAAAACCCGCAACTACGCATATACTTGTCCGTTGGCGTTCATTGTGAAAATGCCAGCGCACATTTAGCACATTTGGTTTTTGCCACCACATAAATCCAAAACGGAAAAAACCAAAAGAGCTAAATTTTACTAACGCTTAATGGATGAATAATTATTAAGTTTGCAATTTTTAACTATAATAAATGATTGGTATTGAATTATTTTCAGGTGCTGGAGGAATGTCTTTAGGAGCAAAACAAGCAGGCATAGAAACGAAAATTGCTGTAGAAATCAATTACTATGCGGCTGAAACCTATGCAAATAACCATAAAGATACCACAGTGGTTGTTGATGATATTTCAAACGTTAAAGAATTTCATTTTGAAAGAAACAAAGATCAATTAATTCTATTTGGCGGGCCACCTTGTCAAGGCTATTCTAATTCAAACCAAAAAAACAGAACAATAAAAAACCCAATGAATTGGCTATTTAAGGAGTTTATTAGAATTGCCGGACTGACAAGACCTGATTGGATTATTATTGAAAATGTCAAAGGATTATTAAATATGCAAAAGGGATATTTTCTAAAAAAGATATTTAGCGATTTGAATTCCTTAGGCTATACAGTAAACTATAAAGTTATAAATGCAGTTGATTTCGGAATTCCGCAATATAGAGAAAGGATTTTCATAATTGGTTCTTTACATGGAATTGCATTTGATTTCCCTTTACCTAAGAAAAGAAACCCCACAAGTGTAATAGAGGCCATAGCCGACTTGCCTCAGTTGGTAAATGGTAATACTTTAGATCAATTACCATATTGTTGTAATCCTGTTTATAATTATGCAAAAGAGTTAAGGGGAGATGAAAAAGTTTGTTCGAACAATTTAGTTTCCAAGAATTCTGATTTAGTAATTGAAAGATATAAATATGTACCACAAGGAGGAAATTGGAGTGATATACCAAGTAACCTAATGTCAAACTATAAAGATCATACTAGATGCCATACTGGAATATACAAGCGATTAGCAGAAAACAAACCATCTGTTGTAATTGGGAATTACAGAAAAAATATGCTTATTCACCCAACTGAGAATCGTGGTTTATCGGTAAGAGAGGCTGCTAGGCTACAATCATTTCCAGATTGGTTTACATTTAAAGGACCTTTAATATATCAACAGCAACAGGTTGGGGATGCTGTACCTCCAAAATTAGCTAATGTAATATTTGATAGAATTTTAGAATATAATTAAAATGGACTTAAAAGGGAAAACACTTGAAGAGTGGTTGAAGAAACCACCTAAATCATTACTGAAAAAAGGAGATGAAAAAGACTATTCAGCAAGATATGAAGACCTTAAACAAGCTCTTAAACCTTATCATGATGAAGTGACAAAAGCAGCAATATTAACAGATATAAAGGAAAAGAGTAAAAATTAATTTTAGAACCTTATGACAAATACAGATGACATTCTGTGGTTAAATGACCATGGCCCCAAACATATTTCTACTGTCATTGAAAGGGCGTCTGATTTAGTTGATGGCGCAACAATTGTATTAAATCCACGTGAAGTATATATTCTGTTATCTTCTATTCAGCTTCACGATGTTGGGAATTTCTACGGAAGAAAAGGACACGAAAAGAAAATTTTAGAAATAATCCAAGATGTAAATCAATTTGTTGGTTTTGATGCTATTGAACAAAGATATATTAAAAATATAGCACAGGTTCATGGGGGAAAAATAATAAAGAAAAACGGAATTAAAGATCCAAATACAATTGTTACCATAAAACCTTCTGTTACAATAGAGCAATACCCAATCAGGAAACAGGTACTTGCTTCAATCGTTAGGTTTGCAGATGAATTGGCTGATGATAAAAATAGAGCAGATTCTATCATGCTATTTAAAAAGCAAATTCCTAAATCTAGTGAAATCTACCATGCATACTCATTTTGCCTTGATTCAGTTATCGTTAAACACGATAGCCAAACTGTTGAACTCCATTTTAAAATTCCGAAAGAATTTTTGCTGAATAAACTAGGAAAAGGTAAATCTGAAGTTTATTTATTAGATGAATTATATGAAAGAGTACTTAAAGTACATAATGAAAGAATTTATTGTTCGAAGTTTTGGAAAGGCTTAATTGATATCGACAAAATATGGATACAGATAGAATTTTACACAAGACATGAACCAAATAAAACTATCAAAGAATCAGATTTTACAGTCCATGATGATATTACCTTCACTCTTCAAGACAATCAATATCCAAATATCTCTGGAGATATTTTTTCCATGTGTAGCGAATTGAAATATCCAGATGGTAAAAATATCACTGGGGAAAATTTACTAAATATTTTAAATAAATAAAATGGATAATCCTTTCGAATTTAAATACCCTGATGAGATAAATCCAAAAGATGTAATGGATTTATTTGTTCCTGTATTTGGAGAATACTATAATGTTCCGAAATCTGGTCATACATTCATTAATGGTGCACGTGGATCTGGCAAGAGCATGATGTTTAGGTATATGAAGCCCGATTGCCAAATTTTGATTAATAGTGAAGGAAAAACTTTGAAAAGAAAAAGGAATATCAAAAGTCTTGATTATTTTGGAATTTATATCCCGATAAAGAAAGGTCAACTTAATAAAACTGATATAAAACTAAATGACAAACATGGTGAAGCTCTATTAAATGAACATTATATGGTTTTACACTTTTCAATAGTCATTTTCAAAGAATTACTTAATACTAATTTTCAAGAAACTATTAAGAATCAAAATGCATTTTTAGATTTTTACAATGATTCTTTTTGCAAACTTCTTAAATATGCTGGTTACATTTCTCAAACAGAATTTACCAAAGAAGTTACTGTTAGGAATATTTTAGTACATACGATTGATTTATTGAAATCTCTTTCGAGCGATTTTCAACATAATTACATTCATAAATTGATAGGCAGATCAGACCCTTTACCTTATAACGGTCCAATATTTCTATATTCTGAATTTCTTTATGAGGTATTAAAAAAAATACAACGTTTGCCATTCATGCCTGATAAACCAATTTATTTGTTAATTGATGATGCTGATGAATTAAGTGTTGTTCAAAGAATGATATTGAATTCATGGGTAGCAATGCGCACTACCACTGAAGTAAGCCTTAAGATTTCAACACAATTAAAATATCGGGTCTTTAGAACAATAAATGAGTCTAGGATAGATACACCACACGATTATTCAGAGGTAAATATTAATGATATTTATACTACACAAAAAGATGTTTATTATAAAAGGATAGATGAAATTGTTGTAAAACGATTAAAAAAATATAAATGTGAGATCACCGATCCCACAGAATATTTTCCAGAAGATATTCAACAAGCAAATAATATTGAGAAAAAAAGAATCCAATACATTGACGATAAGAAAAGTGAAGGTTTTACAGAAGCCCAAGCATATGATTATGCATATAGATATACCATACCTGACTTTATAAAAGAGTTACAAGGAAACAGATACACATACAGCTATGCTGGCTTTCGTCAACTTGTAAATATTTCATCAGGTAATATTAGAGAATTTATTGATTTCGCTTCAGAGATGTATGTTAACCAGCAATCTACAAACAATAACAATCCTGTTAAATGCATAAGTCATTCGATTCAAGACAAGGAAATAAAAAAAGTTTCTGATAAAAAAATGGAAAGCGAATTTGACAAATTTCGAGAAGAAGCACAAAACAAAAGAGACATGGACAAGTTACGTAATCTGTTATTAGGGATGGGTGGCCTATTTCGTGTAATATTAAATTCAGATACATCTGAAAGAAGAGTGTTTTCAATAGCTTTGAATGATGAACCTGATGAAGAATTAAGAAATATACTATCTCTTGGCATTCAGCATGGATATCTTCAAAAATCAATGATTGGAAATAAATATGGTACTGGCAAAGCAAGGTTATATATATTAAACAGAATACTTGCACCACATTTTGGATTAGACCCAACTAGTTTTGCTGGTTACAAGTTTATGAATGCTCGCATTCTTAAAAAATCATTAACAAATCCTGCTGGTTTTATAGATATTTTTAAGTCTAAAATTAAAGGTGCTGAAAAATATAACCAGCCATCTCTTTTTGAAAACATATAAGTCATGAAAAAATTAGAAGCGAATCAAATAAAATCCCAATTAAGGAACGAGAAGATTGATATTCTAATTTCATCTTCAAGCTTTGAGGACAGATGTTTTGTTATACCCGAAATTTTTGCAGACTTTAATATTCAAAGAAGGATTATTTTTTCTAATTATAATGAGGGTGATTTAGTTAGAATGAACGCTTCTAAATTGGTGGGCATTAATAAAGAAAAGTCAAAGTTGGTTGAATTTAACTCAAATGATCCAATTTCTATTTATAATCAAATATCAAACACTATCAATGAAATCATTATAGATTATTCCAAGCCTAGGGTTGTGATTGATATAACAACATTCACGCATGAAAGTTTATTAATATTACTTAAATATCTTGATTTGACAAAAAGTAGTTTTAACAAGATTACATGTTTCTATGTAGGTGCAAAAGAATATTCGTTCAATATTAAAAATGATGACGAGAAATGGTTATCCAAAGGAATATTAGATATTAGAACAATTATTGGATATCCAGGTCTGACAGATTTTACAGAACAAAATCATTTAATGATTTTATTTGGCTTTGAATTTAATAGAACAAGACAAATTATTAAAGAATATGAATATGATATAATTTCAATAGGATTCGCTGACATTGAATCATCAATCCAAACTAATCATCAAAAAATAAATTATGAAAGACATAGCAAAATCGTAAGCGAGTATTCAAATATTAATGAATTCATTTTTTCCTGTGTTAATCCTTACAATACAAAAAAACAAATACTTGATTATATTAATCAGACACAGTTCAAAGACTTAAATACTGTAATTGCTCCTCTAAACAATAAGTTGTCGACTATTGGTGCTGGTCTTGCAGCTCTCGAAAACGAAAAAATTCAACTTGCATATGCGAAACCTGCTATTTACAACACTTTTGGATATTCTATTCCAAATAAAGATATTTACTTTTTTGATTTGACTTTTTAATTAAGTGCTATGATCAAGCACATTTGCAATTCCCACAAGCCAACATAAAAGCCAAAAATTGCAAAAGAGCTTGCCCAGCCAACCCTGACAAGATAAACAACGAAACGCCAACAAAGGCTCATACGTAATGCGGGGTGAAGTTGTAAATTGAAAATATGTCAATACAATAAACATAGGTGTTGGTTGAAAACGAAGTGATTTTAAGACCCGCACTACGCATAGCCTAGGCCGGTTGTGCGTCATGCGAAAATCCGTTGCATAAAATAAAAAGTAAATATTATGAAACCAATCACTGAAAATCAATTCTCAGAACCAATTCAAAGAATCTTTCAACGAATAGGAAACTTAAATTGGAAACCAGTATACTTAC
>JADHVR010000047.1 GCA_016783885.1 Bacteroidales bacterium | reverse complement strand
AAATGCACCTGCACCATCAGAAAGCATCCATCTGAGGAAATCTTTTTCAAAAGCTATATATGGATTTTTTTCAAGTTCAATTAAATGTTGAACTTCTTCTTCAAACTGTTCAGAGCGTAATATTCTGGATAATCTTTCGGAACCTGTAGAAACTACTTTGGTTTTCTCTCCTAATTTTACTGACATAAATGCATATTTAAAAGCATGCATTCCAGAGCAGCAAACACCGGCGAGCGAAACTACTTCAATATTATCAGTTTCGGGTAGCCATCCTTGTACCATAACGCCATGAGAAGGCATCATTTGATCAGGACTTGAAGTTCCGCAGCTCAAAAGATCAATGTCTTTAATTTCGTCAGGATTGTCGTTAAATAATTTTTTGATTGCCAACGACGCCATCTCCGAATTTGTGTGAGTTGCTTTACCTTCTCTATTAATAGCATAATAACGGCTTTTTATGCCATTATTTCTGAGAATGATTTTTTTGGATTTAGAAGGTTGTTTATTAATCAATCCTAAATACTTCTCCATCTCATCATTTGAAACGGATTCGTTGGGTAAAAAATTAGAAATTCTTGTTATGTAAACGTCCGGCATTTTTATTTTTTCTAATGCCGCAAAAATACTCTTTTTTTCTGTTTATCGCATTAAAAGTGAATGGTGCTATTAACAAGTTATAAACGGTTAATACAATAGGTGCAACAATAAATAAAGCAACTAATAAATAGTACTTAAAAAGCTTTATCCAAATAGCTCTTTTTTTATAGTTTGAATCTTTATTTATTATAATTCTTGCCCAGATTTTAAATAGTCGTTTTGCTCTCAGTTCAATAAAGAGTATATCCGTTTTTATGTTGATTAATTTTAAATCTAAAATTTTATTTTGGAGCTTATGATAAGAGTCGTTTTGAAATGCTTCAAATACAATTTCTCCAAATTTGGAAGCTCCCTTAATATCTTTTTCACTGACACCGGGGTATGGAAAGATATTTAGATATTTTCCCTTTTCACCGGTGAGCATCCAATACAAAATAGTAACAGCACTAATAAGGTTTGTATTTCTATCAATAAAAGGGATATTTGCAACTAATTCTCCCCCTGCTTTTTGAATATGTTCTTTGACGCTTTCCTGGGCATTCAGCCACATATTTCTGGCTCCGGTTATTGTAACAACCGGTTTCCCTTTTAGAAGAGAAGTGAATTTTTCATCTTTCAGTAAAGCTGTTGTCGGTAAGGAAGGAGATAGGTACCACGGTTGATAACCTATTATGATCAATTCATAATTTTCAGATTTTAAATGGTATGGTTCTAATTCTATTTTTTTTTCTAAAACCGATTCGGGCATTACATCAAAGAATTCCTGACTTGACCAGGGGAAGGGAAAAACTTTTTTAGGGAAAATGTTTACTCTTTCAATTTGCTTATCATTAAAGGGAATAAGAAAATTGTCAATAATTTCATTCAATTGACCCGACTGAGAATAATTAATTACTAAAATCTTTTTCATTTCGATATTCAACCATCAAACCATACATTCCATTAGCTTATTTGTTT
This sequence comes from Bacteroidales bacterium, assembly GCA_016783885.1. Classification (GTDB taxonomy): domain Bacteria; phylum Bacteroidota; class Bacteroidia; order Bacteroidales; family JAADJA01; genus JAADJA01. Next base: position 29,018 of record JADHVR010000047.1, on the reverse strand, counting down.
TTGAAAAACAACCCCTGCATTACATCCACCAAAACCCGATGCTATTTTTAAGCAATTATTGATTTCGGCTTTTTCTTCATTTCTTATAATATTAATATTTTTTGACACACCTGATTTATCAAAGCCCATAGTTTTATACAAGGTGTTTTCTTTCATTGAATTAATCGCTGCTATTGACTCAACTATGCCTGCTGCACCAAGAGTATGCCCCCAGTAACCTTTGAAGCTGTTTACCGGAACATTCTCTAACCCGGCTCTTGTTATTGCTTTTGATTCCATTTCATCGTTATAAACAGTACCTGTTCCATGGGCAGAGATATAATCAATATGATTTAGCGACTTTGCTCCGGCTTCTTTTAAAGTATTTTTAATTGTTATGTATAATCCTTCGCCTGTGCGCGACGGACCGGAAATATGGTTCGCATCATTACTTGAAGAACCGCCTGCAACAGTTATTTTAATATCATCATTAACAAATTCAGGATTTGAAGTTAATATTATTGTTCCGAATCCTTCGCCAAGACTAAGCCCATCTCTTGAAACATCAAAGGGTTGACAAGGCACTGTACTTAAAGATAAAAACGATTGAAAGCCCGATACGACAAATTCGGATAATATATCTCCTCCGGTAATAATAACATTTTCAAACTGCGACGATTGAATTAGCCTGCTCCCGATAATAATACCCAATAAACCCGAAATACAGGCATTGGAAACAATAACCGGCATATTTGGATTTTCAAAATAATTCTGTAATAATTTTGCCGTATTCCATAAATAAATCTTTTTATTATCAAATCTGTTTTTATTGCTTTGTTCTAAAATATCAATGTTTCCCTTTGTAGTAGAAATTATTAAAAGAGTGTTTTTATTTTTAATATCAACTTTTGTATTTCTTAAAGCGTCAATAATAGATAAGATAGCCATTTGTTCAAACCGTGTGAAATCTTCGGGATTATCGAATTTCTTAAAATCAGAATACAATCGTTCAGAATTAACTGATGATGCATAAATAGGGGTTGGTGATATATTTCTATTATCAATAAGTTTTATTCCTGTTATATTCTTTTTGATATTACTGATATTCTCTTGTGTTGTAAACCCGAGAGAAGAAATAATATTATCAGCCGAAATATAAACGTCAGGCATTTGGAATTTTTTTTATAAGTACTTGTCTTTTATTTTAATATTTCTCCCTGCCCTCAAAACCCCCACTTTTTTTTCCATTCGGCAAAGAAAGGCGGAATTGTTAACATAAGTTCTCTGTTCATATCCAAAAATGCCTGGACACTTGTACCTGTTGCAACAATCTCCATATCAGAGCTTCTGTAAATAATATATTCGTGTTTTAATTTAGCAGCTTCGCAATCGATATATTTAGTTTCAATAATTGCTTTCTCGCCGTATATTAATGGTTTTTTAAAGTCACAGGTTAATTTAACTATAGGTGTCAGAATTCCTTTTTTATAAAAATCAAGATAATTAAGACCGTATTTATTACCGAATGCTTCTCTGCCATCTTCAAAATATTTCACATAGTTACCGTGCCAGACCACACCTATTGAGTCAACCTCACTGAATCTGATAATTGTTTCGGTTTTTATTGATAGTGGTTTTTTTTTCATATTTACTTTTTAATATTTTGTTCAAAAATTTCAGCCAATTCGTGCAGTTTTTGTTGCAAGAGTTTTTTATCAATTAGTTTGGTTTGATACTCGGCAACTTTAGTTGGTGAAAGTGAACGGCTTAAAGAATATTCAACAATCTCATCATTTTTATATTTGCATAAAATAACGCCTACGCTTGGATTTTCATGCTTCTTTTTGTGCTCACGGTCAAGTGCTTCAAGATAAAAATCTATTTTACTAATATAATCCGGTTTAAATTCGGTTATTTTTAAATCAAAAGCTACAAGACATTGTAAATCCCTGTTGAAAAATAGTAGATCAATATAAAAATCTTTATCACCAACCTGTATTCTGAATTCCTCACCAACAAAAGTAAAATCCCTGCCAAACTCAAGAATAAAGTTTTTAAGGTTTTGAATAATTGCTTTTCGCAAGTCTCTTTCGCTATGACGTTCCGGTAAGTTCAGAAAATCAAGGGTGTATATATCTTTAAAAGTATCTTTTGTTTCCGGACGAATTTGTGTCATCAGTGTGGACACTTTTGTATTTGAGAGCATAAATCTTTCGTAAACCCCGCTTTCAATCTGCCTTTCGAGTTCACGAACAGAGTATTTTTCTTTTATTGCAAGACGTATGTAAAATTCTTTTTCTTCTATGCTTGCAGTTTTTGATAAGATTGTACGGTGATGAGTCCATGTTAATTGTGTCCGCAATGAGGACACATTTTCAATTTTATGATAAGTTTCATAAAACTGTTTCATTCTATAAAGCCCCCTTCGGTTAAAACCTTTAATGTCAGGATTCTTTTCTTTAATGAAATTAACAAGTTCATCAACAACGCCTGCACCCCAATTAGCATTTTCTACTTTTTCGGAAATAATTCTACCAACATTCCAGTATAGATTTATTAGTTCTTCATTAACTTTTATGAAAGCTCTTTTACGAGCATCATTAATTAGTTGGACAATTTTATTAAAATCGCTTATATGTCTTTCAGGCAGGTTCATACTAAACCATTTCTTTTAAAAAGTATTATTATTATTTTCAATAAATATTTTCATTTCACATTCCGTAGCTACTTTATTATTACATTTCACTCTGCCCGAAATTATTGTTACACCGAGAATCACATTTGTAATTATTATTTCTGTATTTATCTCTGTATTGACACCTGGTAGGAAATATATCTTTAAATTTTTTATTGCCCCGATATAACCGGTTAAAACATCCGACTTTTCTTTTTTTACTACAAATCCTTGTCGTGCTGCTGCTGTTTGAGCAATATTCTCGATTAATCCCGGTTCACAGAAAAAACCATTTTCACAAAAAATATTATCCTCCTTAATTAAAAAACTTGTTTCGGTTTTTTTGTCATCCGAATAAACAAGCTTATCAATCATAACCATAGGAGGCTTTTGAGGAATAAATTCAATTATATTTCCGTCTTCTGCACTCACTTTATCAGATACTCCCATAACGGACCTTTTTTATTTTTTAATCTCATTTTATTCATAACTTTACTCATATCTTCATCGGGAAACACCCATCTTTTACCGGTTTTATTTGCTTTTTCCTTTAATGTTGAAATATCAATCTTATCCGAAATATAATATTTGGGTTCTAACAAATTATCATCTTTTCTGATAGTTTTTTCCTTAATTGCTATTTCGTGTAATTTAGTGCCGGGATAAATACGCATACCAATAAAAGGGAAAAATACCGTTCTGTTTATCCTTTTTGAATTTTCGTACGTTTCATTTAAAGTATCTTCAGTTTCGCCATAACCTCCGAGTATCAGAAAATGAGCAAAATCAATTTCTAATTTATTACAGAGTTCCGATTTTTCAATTATATCTGAAACAGTAAACGGCTTTCCATAGCTTTTCAAAGTGGCATTGCAAATTGATTCCGTTCCGAATTCAATATGTGTTAATCCGGCTTTTTTCAGCAATATTAATAATTTATCGTCTAAGTTGTGCAAGCTGAAATATGCTCCCCATCTTATCGCAATTTTATTTTTTATTATCTTTTCAGCTAATTCAAAATTGAAATCATTATTTATATTAAAAACCGAATCGGTAAAAAATATATAATCAATTCCTTTATTAAAATAAATATCCGAAAGTGCTTCAATAATTTTGTCGGTATTCAATAATCTTACTTTACTGCCTTCAATCAAAGGATAAGTGCAATAAACACATTCATAGGGGCAACCGCGCTTTGATTGAATATTAAGCATTCCGCTATGCTTCCAGTAATAATCAATAAGGTTTTTTTCAAAACAAAAGTCCGGGTTTTTGAAATATTTCGTTCTTTTGGTTAAAATGATATTATTATTTTCTAAATAAACCAAACCTTCAATATTTCTGTAATCCAAATTATTATCTAAAGAATAAATTAATTTATAAAAGCTTTCTTCGCCTTCTCCATAGATTCCGAAGTCAGGTTTTAAATATTCAAATAATGTTTCAGGGAAAATTGAAAAGCCAGAACCACCGATTATTATTTTTGATTTGGTATTTTTCTTTATTTCATTAATTATGTTTTTATAATTGATAATAAAGCTCTCTTTATTGTAGATATTTACATCATCGATATTACGCAACGAAATTCCAATATAATCGGGTTTGAATTTTTTTAAAGATTTTATCAGTTCATCAATATTATTTAAAACAAGGTCAAATATCCGGATATCATAATCGTGTAATCTGGTTTGTAAGTAACTTGAAATATAAGACAATCCTAAAGGATAAACAGGATAGGGGACTGTGAATTGATTAGCTGAGATCAGTAATATTTTTTTCCTGTTCATCCGTGATAAATAATAGCATATTTTAATACATTACAATAATAGTTAAATTTTGCCACATTAGTGATGCCTGTGGCACAAAACACGGTCGTAAATATTTTGTGTCAATTACAAGTAAATCTTATTAAATAAAAATAACAGGGTGTTCTTTAGGGTTAACGGCGGAGTTCAGCCGCACCAAACACCACTAATAATTTACGTTATTTTAAAACACTTGCCAACAGAACAAATCCCAACACCGAACGCGGATGCGTTTGGTGTCGGCTGCAACGATTAGTTAGCTGTTTATCTTTTTTTAAGAAATGCATAAATTACCTTGTGTGGAGTATATTTTCCTTGGATTGTAACTGTTTTCAATTCTTCAATTTCGAAGAGTGTTTGAAAGAGATTCACCATTTCGTTATCCGAAGAAAAATACAGAACTGTATCAAAAGGTGTTTTTCTATATTTTCCGGCGCCTCCAAATTGAGGACTTTTTTCACTAAAACAAACTGATAGATATTTTCCGCCAGGATTAAGTAGTTTATAAACATTGGTGATATACTTTTCTCTTTCTTCAGGAAAAATATGGTGTAAGAGTTCCCAGTCATAAGCAAAATCATAATTGCTTTGGATTTCAGCCATTTCACCAAGAACATCAGCTGTGATAAAGTTGCATTTGATTTTCTTTTCTGTTGCAGATTTTTTTGCCATTTCAATAGCTGTGATAGAGATGTCAACACCCGTTGTGTTAAAATCCATAGATGAAAGATAAATCACATAATTACCAGTACCACAACCCAACTCAATTGCTTTGCATGGTTTAACTCTTCCGGATTTTACAATATTTTGAATAATATCGGGAGGTATTTCCAAATTCCATGGTATCTTTTCAGGAGAAATAGTCCTGTATATCTTTTCCATTTGCTCTTTAATCATAATGATATAATATCCTCATTAAATAGCTAACGACAAAACTCACCGGCTGGTAAAAGTGGTATGGCTATTGCACAGCGAAAGCCGCGCCGCTTTTGCCAGTCCGAGTGCAACGCTTTGTTAGCCGATAATAACTATTAGCGAATCCTTACTTTTTCAGCGTAATATATTCTATGTCTTGTTCATTAATTTTGTCAAGAGGTAGATGAATAAGATCGTTGCCGAGATTTGAAAAATTTAGTTCTTTCAAATCCAAGGCTCGAACACGCCTGTTATTTTGAGTGTGATAATAAAGTACATGCTCAGAAAGATCCCATGCAGTAGTCCATTCTGTAGAGCTGCGCATACCTTTAATATTGCTAGAATGATCAGAGCCTTCAGCTGCGCCAAGAGGCACGTTGAAGTTGTCAAGAATCCTGAAAATTTCATAAACAGTTTCAGCAGACGTTCCGGTAGGACGTGCAGTCTGAGTCCATGCAACGGCACGCACAAAACGTGAAGGTGGCGTAAAGTCGCCCGGCAATCCAATCATGCCGCTACCACCACCTAACGGTGCGAAATTTAGACCACCCATTTCTTTGTCAGGTGTAGCAACAGCCGAAAGCTTCAAATAATTTCGCAAATTAGTCATATGCCAATCAAAGGTTGGTGCATTTGTTATAACTCCCAAAGGATTATCAAAAATCTTCATCTCGCCATTAGCAAACTCGATAACTATGGATTCTCCTTCCGGGCTTATCACCATCCAGTGTGCATAAACAGGAATACCTAGTGCTTCTTCCACTACCGGAACAACCATAACTTTGCTCATGCCCTCACGAACCTCATCTATTGTTGCAAATTGGCTAAGAATAAAACTTACAACATCATTTGGTGCTATTGAAATGTCTGCCTTGTCTTTTTCGTAACTCGGGTAACTGGCAAATCCCAGGTGATAAAACAAACCAGCTGCCAATCCTTCCTCGTTCATGCCATCAGTTAAATAATTTTGTCCAAGCATATCAAGCCCGACAACGCCATATTTTGCTTTCCATTTTTTGCCGTTCAACCCATCCGGTGTTAAGCCGGTGAAAGAATATCCACGAGGAATAATGGTAATGTGGGAATTCATATCAAATGCACCCCATTCCATTGTTCGTCCATAAACAACTCCGCTGTCAGTTGCTATTAATCTAATTCCGGTACAGGCATGGACAGAATCCACGCAGGTGCCTGCCAGAATTATAAACCCTAATAGGGTCGTAATGAGCATTTTTTTGTTCTGTTTCATTTTTTTCTTGTTTTGTTTTGAATTGTTGTGATGCATTTGGCTAACATATTATTAAGCCACAAATATCTGTATAATATGTTAAATATACAAGAGAAAATGTAATCTTCAAAAGGAGTCCTTCGGACGTATAATGTTCTAATATAATATATATTTGAATATTTAATAGTGCGGACGATACTATTTTCTTTTGACAAAACGAGGACGCTTCGCTGAATATAGAAAATTTATCTTATATTTGTCATTGATTAGTTACTATTAATTAAATTAAAAATGGAGGCAACATGAAAAAATGGATTTTATTAATTTCAGTTTTTTTTATTACAACAAGCGTATTCTCACAAGAAAACAATGAAGTTTATAAAGGAAGTAATCTTTCAGAAGATGAAATCTATATAACCAATACTTCTTGTGACGGAACCCCTGATTATCGTAAATGTGTTGAAGAAAGCTATAGAAAACTTCAATACAAAACGTCTATTTATAGTGAAGTCCCCAAACCTGGTTCGGGAATTCGTCTTGGAATTTATCAAATTCAGGCGGCTTGTGGCGAAGGTGCAACTGAGAAGAACATGAAACTTCTCGAAGAAGCTGTGAAACTCGCAAAAAAATTTGATGTGCAACTTTTGTCTTTTCCCGAACTATATGTTCCCGGTTATACATTAAGTCCTGAAGATGTACGTAAGGTTGCTGAATACAAAGATGGTACAAGCATCATAAAAGCAAGGGAAACAGCAAAAAAATACAACATGGCGCTTCTTGTTCCCTATGCAGAAAAGGTAGATGAATCCGATGGCGTAACCCGTTACTATGACGCTATTGCAGTAATTAATGAAAAAGGAGAACTTCTCAACAGCTATAAAAAAACCCAACTTTACGGTCAGCAGGAAAGAGATAACTGGAGTTTTGGAACAAGTGATTATCCGGTATATAATATTTTTAATTTCCCGGTAGGCGTGCTTAATTGCTATGAATGTGAATTTCCGGAACTCCAGAGAATACTGGCGCTCAATGGCGCAAAACTCATTGTGGGTCCAACTGCGGCTGATAATTATTACCGTCTTCCTGACGGACAAAGAAGTTCCGTACCCTATCCCGACATATCAAAAATACTCATCCCTGCAAATGCTTATGCAAATAATATCTTTTTTGCTTATGCAAATCGCTGTGGTTATGAACAAAGAGGAGAAGACCAGTGGCACTATCGGGGGAATAGTATTATATGCGGGCCTCACGGTGATATAATTGTTGAAGCAAATCATGAACAAAATACCATGCTTATTGCAGACTGTATTCCGGCTTATTATGGCATGACGCATCCCGCACCGAAATATTATTATCTGAAAGACCGCAGACCGGGACTTTACAAGAAACTCGTTTCAGATAAGGTTGATTTCTTTAATTCTACTAATGACCCGATAAATCCGGATACTGACTTTTTCGATGGTGGATTCGAATATCCGGTTTATAAAGATGGTAAAGAAATTCCGGGAAAAAATCAGTGATTAGAAGAGTATTATATTAATAATCAACTAATGTCTTTTAATATTATTTTTATCGTTTCTGCTAATGTTTGAATTTTATTCTCGCATATTTCATAGATAGCTTCAGCATTAACATCTATGTAATGGTGGGTTATAATATCTCTCAATCCTTTTGCTTTCTTCCATTCAACTTGAGGATATTGTGGCAAAATAGAATTTTCTGTAACTTTATCAAAATTTTTTAAACCTTCTCCAATTACAATAAGCTGCATACAAATAGAATCTAATTTTTCCATCCCCCAAAGGCTATTTGTAAAATCATCTACAGTTTTAATAGTTTTGAACCGTTTTAAAATTATCTCTGCAGAACTATAAAGTTGTTTCAGTATCTCTTGAGCTAATTCTTTATCATACATAAACCGCCTCCTCATCAATACGTTTTTTTAAAAAAGAATTCATTTTTTCTCTATAACTTACAATGTCTATCGGATAATGCAATTTTTCTTCCAAATCTTGTCTAATCCCAATAATTTCAAATAAATCCTGTTTTGTTAGTTTAACAACTACATCAATATCACTTTTATCAGTAGCTTTATTTTTAGCAACAGAACCAAATATTCCAAGGCTTTCTATATGGTATTTATTTTTATTTTCCCGTTTAAAATTTTTTAAAAACCGGATTATTATCTCACGTTCCATTATAAGTCTCCTTCTGTATTAGATTCAATATTTTATAAGGTTATTATTCCTGAAAGAATTATATCATCATACAAAGTTATATCAAATTTTTCAAATCCTCCCTTATTATAATAAATCAAATATCAAACTTTGTTTGAATCTTTCCCCCAAAAATCATAATAATTGAACCATTGTTCGGGATATTTGTAAACTATTTTTTCCAGCTCAGAAATATATTGCTTAATAATCAGTTCCAAAACAGCATTACGTTTTTTAAAATTCGGTGGGTATTCGAATTTCGTAGCAGGTGTTGCATAAAAATGATAGTGTGATTTTGTATCCTTCATTGCAAAAACATACGAAACAGGTACTTTAAATTTTAATGCCAGATAAAACGGTCCTGTCGGGAAAAGGGCTTGCTTGCCGAGAAAATCACAGTATAATGTTTTACTGCCTTTTACAAACCTGTCGCCGTGAATGCAAACAAGTTCTTTATTTTTTAATGCATTATTTATCTCAAAAATATGTGAATAATCATTTTTAATTACAATGATATTTACATTTTGTTTAGCTAAAATATCCGAAAGATAATCTTTAATTTTTTTATGCTCGGCATCATACATTACAATATTAATCTTAGTGTTCAAGCGTTTCAGGAGATGTTCTGCAATTTCAAAGTTTCCAACATGAGCACTGATAAGTAAACCGCCTGTGCTGTCGGTTACCATTTTCCTCAGGTGATTTTCGCCGTCAAAATCAAAAGTAAAGTTGGTTTTAAAACCTGCTAATATTGCAATTTTATCAAGAAGTACCTGTCCGAAAACAAAATAGCTTTTATAAATCTTTATAAAAGAAAAGAATACATTATAATTTAAAACTTTATTGAAATAATAGAATGTTGTACGAAAAGATTTGGGGGAAAATAAAAAAAAGTAAATAACAACAAATCTTAAAAAGAAATAAGCAACAGGTAGTCCGAGAAATTTTAAGATAGTAATAAAAAACCTATAACCGAATAGTCCTCCACGTGTTTTCCCTTTCCATGATGACACAGTGAAATTATTTATTTTCGTTTATATTAACATATAAATAATCGTAAAGGTTTTGTAATGTCTTTACATCAACCATTTCTTCTCCTCTAATCTTAAAGCCGAACTCTTTTTCAATGATAACAGCAATATCAACAAAATCAAGACTTTCAATGCCAAGGTCACTCTTTAGGTTTGCAGACGGACTGACAAGATCTTCTTCAATTTCAAGTTCTTCAACTAAAAAATTATCAATTATATTTACAATTTTTCCCTTTTCCATGAATTTTATTAAAAAAAGAAAACATTCTGCAAAATTAGAATATTTATCAGAAAATCTTATAATTTATTCATGAAATTTTTTTATAATCAGTGAAGAATTTGTTCCGCCAAAACCAAAGGAATTTGATAAGAATGTATTTATATCTTTATTAACTGTTTTGTTTGTAATATTTAGTCTTTGGGAAAATTCATCAGGGTTTTCAAAATTGATATTTGGTGCGATAAATGAATTTTGCATCATCAGGATTGAATAAACCACCTCGCTTGCACCAGCCATCCACATTTCGTGTCCTGTTATAGATTTTGTTGAAGTTACAACCGGTTTGTGATTATTAAAAATTTCACAAATAGCTTTTGCTTCATTTGCGTCGCCTACCGGAGTAGATGTTGCATGTGCATTAATATAATCAATATCTTTAGGGCTGACATTAGCATTTTTTAATGACATTTCAATTGCACGTTTAGGACCGTCAACATTTGGGACAGAAATATGACTTCCGTCGGATGAGAAACCATAACCCATAACTTCGGCTAAAATCAGAGCACCTCTTTTTATTGCCGAATCATAACTTTCAAGTATTACAGTAGCTGCACCACCGCTTGGGACCAAACCATCCCTGTCTTTATCAAACGGTCGTGATGCTTTTGTCGGTTCTGATTCCCTTATTGAAAAAGCACTTAAAGCATCAAAGCTGCCAACACAAAAAAGATTAACTTCCTGTGCGCCGCCGCAAATAATACTTTTCTGATAACCATGCTTAATTAAAAAATATCCCATCCCAATTGAATGTGAACCGCTGGCACAAGCCCCGCTAAGTGTAAAATTAACTCCTCTTAATTTGAAAATTACAGCGAGATTCATTGATACGGTAGAGTTCATTGATTGAAAAACGGAACCAGAACCTACAAGAACAGTATCTCTTTTTTCCCTGATAATATCTACAGCGTCAATAACAGGTATTGTAGAACTATCGTTTCCGTAAATAATGCCAAATTCATTCCTGTCTAAAAAATCCTGGTCAATTCCTGCATTTTTCAAGGCTTCCATAGTGGCAATATAAGCATACTCACCTTGTTCAGCCATACCCACCCGTGACCGTCGGTCAATTAAACCCTTTAATTTAGGACGTTCAAGCTTACCTGTCAGCCCCGACCTGTATCCGTATTCCTTTCTTTCCTGGTCAAGAACTATCCCTGATTTCCCGTTATACAATGATTCTTTGACTTCATCAAGATTCTTCCCGATAGTAGAATAAATTCCGATACCTGTGATAACAACTCTGTTCATGTGTTTCTTAAAATTAGGAAATTTTTTTTATTTATATTATGTATATAATCCCCCATTAACCGAAATTACTTCGCCGGTAACATAAGACGATTTCTCAGAAGCCAGAAATGCAACTACTTCTGCAACTTCTTCGGGATTTCCGAACCTGTTAAGCGGGATTAGTTGCTTTAATTCTTTTTCGTTTAAATCTTTTGTCATATCGGTACTGATAAATCCCGGAGCAACTGCATTAACCGTTACTTTCTTTTTCCCGATTTCCTGTGCCAGCGCTTTTGTTGCAGCAATAATTCCTCCCTTAGCTGCCGAATAATTTATTTGTCCGGGTAAGCCTTTTATCCCTGACAAAGAAACAATATTTACAATTCTGCCATATTTCTTTACCAGCATATCTTTTAACAACATTCTCGTAACAAAAAAGAAACCGTTAAGATTAGTGTTCAATACATCAAACCATTGTTTATTCTCCATCCACATTAATAACATATCTTTTCGTATCCCGGCATTATTTATCAGAACTTCAATATATTGATCTTTATGTTGTTTTTTCCATGCTTCCAATACTTTCTCAACTTCATCCTGCTTTGAAACATCAAATTGCATTAGCTCGCCCGAACCCCCTGTTTCTTCAATTAATCCGAGTGTGTTTTCGGCTTCTTTAATATTAGAACGAAAGTTTATTAACACATAATAACCCATGTCTGCAAGCTTCAGGCTTATAGCCCTGCCTATTCCCCTTGAGCCTCCTGTAATTAGAGCGTATTTCATTTTGATTTTTCCTTTAAAATTGATTTGCTTAGAATTTTAATTTATTCTCTGTTAAGTAGCTCTTAACCTTTTCAATATCCTTATATCGTGGAGTGTCTTCTTTAAAATTAGGTATAATTTTTCGTAAATTTGTAAAAGTAGTTTTTGAATATCCTGATAATTTATCTTCAATTTTTAAGTAATCAATTGCCTGAAGAATTGCAATAAATTCAATGGCAATTACCTGAAAAGAGTTTTCAATAATTTTTTTAGTAATAAGTGAAGCATTAGTCCCCATGCTAACAATATCCTGGTTATCATTATTATTTGGAATACTGTGGATATACATGGGAAACGATAATGTTTGATTTTCGGCAACAGTTGAAGTAGCTGTAAATTGGATTCCCTGCATGCCAAAGTTTAAACCTAATTTTCCGAGATTGACAAAAGGCGGCAGCATATTATTCAGCTTGTCATTTAAAAGATAGTTCAATTGACGCTCGCATAACATTGATAACTTTGTAATGGCAATTTTTAACTTGTCCATTTCAAGCGACACATAATCTCCATGAAAATTTCCACCATGAAATACATTATTATTCTCACTATCAATAATCGGATTATCGCTAACAGAATTTACTTCATTTATCAGAACTTTCTCAGTGTTTTCAATAGTATCATAAACAGGTCCAAGTACTTGCGGAACGCAGCGAAGCGAGTAATATTCCTGCACTTTTTCTTTCAATAAATAATCATTGATATGATTATTAAAAAAATGGTCTTCTCTTTTTCGGATTGATTTACTGTCTTTTAAGATTATTCTGAAAATTTCAGAAACCTTAATTTGTCCCTCGTGTAATTTTACATTATTTAGTTCTTTTGAGAAATGGTCGTCGAAAGATCCTGCAATTTCATTTATCATGGCAGAAGCCAATATAGTCCAGTTTAAAAGGTTCTTTGCTGAAATAGTATTAATTAAACCAATTCCTACCATAACAGAAGTACCATTAATAAGCGACAATCCTTCTCTTATATGCATTTTGACAGGATGAAGATTATTTTTAGCAAAAACTGTTTTGGTCGGAAGTATTTTACCCTGATAAGTAACTTCGCCTTCGCCTATTAATACAAGAGCAAGATGTGCTAATTGTACTAAATCACCACTTGCACCAACCCCGCCGTGTTCAGGTATGACAGGATAAATATCTTTATTGATTAAATCTTTTAATAATTCTACTACTTCGGGATGAATGCCGGAATAACCCTTTAAAAGATTATTTAATCTGGCAATCATTGCTGATTTAATATAAATTTCAGGGATAGGATTTCCGGCACCTGAAGAATGACTTCTTATTGCATTATATTGTAATTGAATACGATCTTTTTCATCAATTCTGTATTGTGCCATAGGACCCAATCCGGTATTGATTCCATATATGACCTTTCCCTTACAATATTTATCAAGAAAATTAAAGTTGTTTTGAACTTTTTTCAGTGTTTTTGTATCAATCTCAATCTTCTCTCTATTGTATAATATGCTATAAAAATCATCTAAAGTAAGAGGATGTTCTCCTGTTTTTATCATTAATTTGTAATCCTTATGTAAGTAAAAAATAACGAGGCAAAATTAGTGAAATAAATTTTTAGTAAGTAGTTTGATTAATTAAATCTATAAATTAAATTTGTATTTTTGTGTAAATTCTAAAAAATGAACAAAAACCTCAAACTCATCGGCGGGATACTGGTTTTATTATTAGGGCTTTTCTTTATCTGGTATTTCTCAAATATTGTTGTTTATATCCTTGTTGCCGGCGTACTTTCTTTTATCGGACAACCTTTGGTCAAAATTTTTGATAAGATCACTTACAAGGATTTAAAAATGCCTCATACTATAAGTGTCTTTCTTACACTTATTATAATGTTGTTAGTTATTAGCTCATTCTTTTTAATTTTTGTCCCGATCATTAATAATCAGGCAAACGTGATCTCTAATATCGATTTTGAATACTTCGGTGATAAAATTGAGGATAATTTACTCGATGTTGAAAAAGTTTTGCTTGATTACAAGATTCTTAAAAGTGATCAAACCCTTGAAATAATGATTTCCAACGAGTTGGAAAAATTGGTCAACATGACATCTCCCGAAACTATTTTCAAGAATATGCTTGGTTTTGCAGGATCAGTGTTTATCGGTATTTTTTCAGTAATATTCCTCACCTTCTTTTTTCTCAGGGATGAACATTTATTTTATAACGGTATTATGATATTCGTTCCGACAAAATACGAAGAACATGCAGCAAATATCCTTTCCGATACACGTCGCCTGTTGTCAAGGTATTTTGTAGGTCTTTCGCTTGAAGTAATCTCAATGATGACGCTGATTTCGATAGGGCTGAGTATATTTGGAGTTAAAAGCGCTATCCTTATTGGATTTTTAGGAGGATTAATGAACGTCATTCCATATCTGGGACCTATCATCGGCGCTACGATTGGTGTTATCATCGGCGCCACAGGTAGCCTGAGCCTTGGCATGTATGAAAGTATCGGTTCAATTTCACTCATTATAATTGGAATCTTTGCTGTTGCAAATTTGATAGACAATTTTGTTTTACAACCATTAATATATTCAACCAGTGTGAAAGCCCACCCGATTGAAATTTTCCTTGTAATTTTGATGGCTGGAAGCCTGGCCGGTATTCCGGGAATGATCCTTGCCATCCCGGGTTATACCGTGCTTAGGATCGTTGCCAAGCAATTCTTCAGCCAGTCGAAGCTGGTTAAACAGTTGACAAAGAATATATAAAATGACCAATTAACAGTGAAAATAAATGATCAGCTAAATATATTATCAAAACTCTCACTAAAGCGTTCATGGAACTTAGTGCTTATTCAGCTTAGTTATATTTTAACTCTGGTAACAAAAAAAATATACCATTGGGGAAAGCCTTTCAGTGTTTCTATTGAACCCACTACTTCCTGTAATCTGCGCTGTCCGGAATGTCCGTCAGGTTTGCGTCAGTTTTCGAGAAATACCGGGATGTTAAGCTTCGATTTTTATAAAAAAATTATGAATGATCTGGGAGATTACCTGATGTATATGATCCTATATTTCCAGGGAGAACCCTATTTGAATCCTGAGTTTTTTGAATTTGTAAAGTATGCTAAAAAGAAAAGGATTTATACTGCCACATCAACCAATGCTCATTTTTTAAATGATGAAAATGTCCGTAAAACAATCGAATCCGGTCTTGACAAACTGATTATTTCGCTTGATGGCATTGGACAGGAAGCATACTCAACATACAGGATAGGAGGAAGCTATGATAAAGTAATAGAAGGCATCAGAAATGTTGTTAAATGGAAGAAAGAGCTGAAATCAAAAACGCCCTATATAATTGTCCAGTTTCTTGTATTAAAAACTAATGAACATCAGTTGGATAAAGTAAGGCAACTTTGCAAAGAATTAGGTGTGGACAAATTGCAGTTTAAAACAGCACAAATCTATGATTATAAAAATGGCAGCCCTCTGATCCCATCTATTGACAAATATTCGCGCTACCGCCAAAAGCCGGATGGCACATGGGAATATAAGGGTAAGCTTCCAAACAAATGCTACCGCATGTGGAGCAGTTGTGTAATCACCTGGGATGGGCTGGTTGTCCCCTGCTGCTTTGATAAAGATGCTGAATACCGGTTGGGTGATTTGAAAGAGAAGCGTTTTAAGGAAATCTGGAAAAGCCGGGTTTATAATGATTTCCGCAAAAAGGTTTTTACCAAACGTAAACAAATTGATATTTGCCGGAATTGTACAGAAGGGATGAGGATTTAAAAGTTTCAGGTTTCAACTGACATTATAGACAGGCGTTATTTAATTACTACCTCTACTTTATCTTTCAATAATTCCCTGAATTTAACAGAATCTTCCTCTGTTCCTTCGTATAGTCCGTAATGGAAAGGGATGGCTATTTTAGCTTTAACGTCAATAGCGGTCTCTGCCGCATCCTCAACACTATTCATGGTGTAAGTTTGTCCGAGGGGAAGCAAAGCTATATCGCAAATAATGTCTTTCATTTCAGGAATTCTTTCCGTATCACCTGCATGATAAACTTTTTTGCCTTCAATCGTAAGAATATATCCTACCCATTTATTCTTTTTAGGATGATAATTGGTTTTTAAAACATTATAGGCAGGGACTGCTTCAATTTTAAAATCCTCTGTTTCTTCCTTAAAGCCGGGTTCTATTCCGGTTACTTTATGATATCCGGCATCAACCAATTTGGGAACACTATCGTAAGGAGCAAAAAACCTTGTATCTTTTGTTGCAACTTTTTTCAAATCATCCACCGAAAGATGATCGTAATGTGAATGGGTGATGAAGACGTAATCAGCCTTGTCTTCTTCTGTAATCATGTAAGGGTCGAAATAGATTATTTTACCATTTGTTTCAATCTTAATTGCTGACTGACCGAACCGGTGGATTCTGTCGATTAATTCCATGATAATTTGTTTTTGATTTTCGGACTATGAAAGTATAAAAAAATTGGGAATTAGCAAAAGTAATTTTAAATAATAAATCTTTACCTTTGACTCCTGTTATTAAAAAACATAATCAGATGAAATACAACCGAATACTTTTAAAACTCAGTGGCGAAGCACTGATGGGAGAAAAACAATACGGCATTGATCCGGTACGGCTGGAAGATTATGCCGATGAAATTAAATCAATAGTTGAAAAAAATGTTCAGGTAGCGATTGTGATTGGCGGAGGAAATATTTTCAGGGGTTTGCAGGGAACTACCGAAGGTATGGACCGCGTTCAGGGCGATTACATGGGTATGTTGGCTACTGTGATAAACAGTATGGCTTTACAGGCTGCCCTGGAAAAAATCGGTGTAAAAACTGCTTTGCTTTCCAGTTTTCAAATAGGTCCGGTTACAGAGTTAATGAGCCGCAGACGGGCAATTGAATATCTCGAACAGGGAAAAGTGGTAATCATCAGCGGAGGGACAGGAAACCCCTATTTTACAACTGATTCTGCTTCAGTATTGCGGTGTGTGGAAATAAAAGCAGATGTTTTTTTGAAAGGTACACGTGTGGATGGTGTTTATACGGCTGATCCGGAAAAAGACCCTGAAGCACGGAAATACAAAAATATTTCATTTGAGGGGGCTTATGAAAAGCAATTGAAAATAATGGATTTGACTGCTTTCACAATGTGCAGGGAAAACAATCTCCCAATCATCGTTTTCAATATGAACATTAAAGGAAACCTGAAAAAAGTGGTTACCGGTGATAATATCGGCACTTTGGTATCCAATTAAACATATAGAAATTCAATAGTTTTTTATTCTTTCTGAAATTAATCCCACCCACCTATTATACCTTTTTCCCATATACCCCATATACTCTTATACCAAATTTCTCCCATCACCATTTTAAAAAACAATCACTTACATATTGAATAATGTCAGAATATTATTATTTTTGCCATCTAAGCTGAAAAATTAATTCATTATGATAGAAGATTGCCAAATTATTTATGACCTTGCTGAAGAAGGAATGGATAAATCCATTACTCATCTTGAGCGTGAATTTCAAAAAATAAGAGCAGGAAAAGCCAGTCCTGATATGTTAGAGGGAATTTTAGTAGATTATTATGGAGTAAAAACACCTATTAATCAAACGGCAAACATAACCTCACCCGACCCAAGGCAAATCATTGTACAGCCCTGGGACAAGAGTGTTATTGGGGCCATTGAAAAGGCTATTATGGCTGCTAATTTAGGATTCAACCCAAAAAACGAAGGAGAAGTGCTTAGAATTACTATTCCGGCAATTACGGAAGAACGCAGAAAAGAGTTGGTTAAACAAGCAAAAACCGAATCTGAGAATACTAAGGTTGGCATACGAAATGCAAGGCGCAGTGCAAACGATGAAGCCAAAAAACTCGAAAAAGAAAGCATTCCGGAAGATGATGTGAAAAAATTTCAGGACGACATTCAAAAACTAACCGACGATTATATTGATAAAATCGATAAACTTTTCGAAGCTAAAGAGAAAGATATTATGACGATCTGATTTACCTGCCCGTCCGTACAGACATTCAGGCGGGCGATTTCAGATTTTAGATTTATTCATTCATATAGAATCTTTATTCGCCCTTAATTTTAAGGTCTTTTTTGTTTCGTGAATAAAACATAACCATTGCAATAATCAGTAATAACTCACCAATAATAAAAATCCACCATGAGAAACTTTTTGGTAAATACCCTGAAGCATATTCCATTATAGCCATATTATTTGCAGCTCTGAATAAATCGCGCAGAGCAAATTCAGCTAATATAAAATCAAGATATTCTTCGACATAAGAAATGATAATAATTACAGAACCTGAAATTAACAGGAGCCATTCCTTCCAAATTATTTTTGTTTTTAATCCTTTGTCGATGAAATAGCTGATTAAGAACGCAAAAAAAATCATGCTTAGTGAATTTATAACCGGGCTTATAACCGGACCGACCCATATAACCGGGATCAGAAATAAAATATCCCATGTCAGCAACGATTCGGGCCAGTCCAATAACAGTTTCAGAAATATATAATAAAAAATATCCCAAACAGCAAAGCAATAAATGAAAAACCCGAACTTCTCGGTTTTTGTTCTTCCTGCAATGATTCCTGCTCCTGCTAACATAATTATTGTTGCAGCTTCACGCAAAATTTCTGTTATGCCAATGTTGCTCTCTATGGCTTTTAATGGAAAATTAAAACCCTCCGGATAATAGATTTTGCGAAGATAAACCACCACAGCGCTCTCAAGATAACCCATAGCGATAGCAAATATGGTTATCCATAATATTATTTTCAGAGTGGATTTTTTCATCTTACGGTTTCTTTTTGTAAAAATAAGTTTTTATCCCTTTAAAAACTCCGGTCATTAAATTTATTTTCAATTTATCTTGTCAAATGTATATAAGTCCATTATTTTTGCCATTCTGCTTAACAATCGATTAAGCTGTATTTATATCAACCCATGGATCATTCGGAAAGAAGACGACATAGAGAAAGAAAGAAAAAACTCAAGCAAAGAAGGCGGGAGTATATCCGGCAGGAAAAAATAACTATAAAACAGCAAAAGAAAGAGATAAAGGAGAAACGGGAAAAATGGAAAAAACGCAGACGAAGGAAATGGATGAAGTCTTTATTGCATTTAATCAATTCATTTCCCAGGAAATCGGATGAACAGGTTAAATTAAAAAAAGGAAAGCAGATAGGTAAGAAAAGGAGAAAAAAATATTTAGCTGAAGAACGAAAAAGCCTTAGTAGAGAAAGAAGAGAAATGCGGCTTAAAACCAGACCTATGCGGCAAAAAATACGCAGGGCAAGGATTAAGGCATTTGTAAATAATATTATTAGCTTTATAAAACATCCTGTCAAAGTTAAAAGAGTAAAAGGTGCTGAAAAGATATTACGACAACAGGTAAGGCATGATATCAGACGGCTTACGATCCGTAAAATCTATCGTTTTCCATTTGAAGTTATTGAATCCATAGGCAGATTCTGGAAGCGCAGAAAAATCTGGTTAATACATTTACTTAAATCAATATCCGATTTCTTCAGCCTTATCAGATATATTCATAAATACAAGGAGTTCAGGAACAGTTATCTGATAACAAGCATAAACTCGACAACGCTGTTTATCCTGGCATTTCTAACAGTATATTTTTTTAATCAATATATAACAATTCTAACCGCATCGGCTTTTGATATTCCCGCTGTTCTTTACTCGTACAGAATATTTTGGCCTTTATATACCTATTCTACGTTATATTCAAGAATGGCGTTAATCGTTATTTTTGGGTCAGGACCCTTTATTTGCCTGATAACAGGTGTTGTTTTATACCGATTATATATATGGGCAAGATTCAGATTTGTTTATTTAAAAACATTTCTTTTATGGGCTTCGATACACGCAGTTAATATGTTTTTCGGGGCATATATAGTTGGAGTCATTACAAGAACAGGGTTTATTTATACTACGGAATGGTTGTTTTTCAGCAACATTTTTGATGTTGAGGAAATTATTTTCTTAATTACTTCAATAGTGATTATGTTAATTTTAGGATTTCACTCAACCAAGCAGTTTCTTTATGCCTCTAATTCGCCGAAAATCATCGAACCTAAAATAAGATTTTTTTATATTTTGAGTAAAGTCCTTATTCCCTGGATATTTGGTAATTTTGTTTTATATGTGATGAACATTCCGAATAATCCGGTTGAACTGGTTTTCTTGTATGTAACAACTGCTCTTATTATAATACCGGCATTTACAAATTACAACTCGCCATCGTTGCAGCTTTTAAAATTGCCAAAGAAGACTCACAAAAGGATAAAAATTAGTTGGGCTTATTTAATAATTACTGTTATTGCTATAATTGTAATCAGAATTATCCTGGAAAACGGGATAAGGTTTAGTTAATCATGATGACAAATCCTGAAATTGAAAGATATATAAAAAATCATACCACTCCGGAAGCAAAACACTTAGCTGAACTCAACCGGGAAACAAACCTTAAAATTCTATATCCGCGCATGTTATCGGGGCATATACAGGGTAAGTTTTTAGAAATGATAAGTTGTATGATCCGCCCGAAAATGATCCTGGAAATCGGAACATATACGGGTTATTCCGCAATTTGCCTTGCAAAAGGATTAACAAAAGAAGGGGTCATACATACAATAGAAATAAATCCGGAACTTGAAAATTTTTCAAAAAATTATTTCAGTAAGGCAGGTATAGAACACCGCGTTAAGCAATATATTGGGAATGCCATTGAGATCATTCCCCTTATCAATAAAATATTCGACCTGGTATTTATTGATGCCGACAAGGAAAACTATTTGAACTATTATAAACTGGTTTTTGATAAAGTGAGGAGAGGAGGATTTATTCTTGCTGATAATGCCTTGTGGGATGGAAAGGTGGTTAAACCTGTTGAACAGGGTGATAAAGAAACAGAAGGAATTATAAAATTTAATGATTTCGTGCAGAACGATAACAGGGTGGAGAATATTTTGTTTCCCTTACGCGATGGGATTATGATGATAAGGAAACTTTAATAATCAATTTTTCTATTGTCTTCGGAAAATGTTCATACTCCAGTTGGTGTATTTTTGCAGATAGAGACTCTGGAGTTTCATCCTTTTCAACAATACATTTTTTTTGAAAGATAATTTCCCCTTCGTCATATTTTTCATTGACATAATGTATAGAGATACCCGATTCTTTTTCTCCGGCACTGATAACAGCTTCATGAACCCTCATGCCATACATACTTTTTCCTCCGTATTTAGGAAGCAGGGCGGGATGGATATTGATGATCCTGTTTGAAAATTCACTAAGTATATTAGCTGGGACCAACCAGAGAAATCCGGCTAAAACGATCAGGTCAATTTCATCATCTTTCAGCTTATCTAACACTTCGTTTGAATTATAGAATTCATTTCTGCCAAAAACAAATGTAGGAATTCCTAACTTTTCAGCGCGGCTTAGCACATAGGCATCTTTTTTATTACAAAATATTCTTGTAACTGAAATTGACCGATTCTTATTAAAATATTCAATAATTCTTTGTGCATTAGAGCCACTGCCCGATGCAAAAATTGCTATATTATTCATGAATAATCCAGATTATACTGCATTGAAATCAACATTGCTATCCAAAAATTTGGGAATGATGACAAAACTAACGAATAATTAATAAATTGTAATAAAAATTAAAAAATTTGCTTAATTTTAATAAAATTCATTTCTTTGCAACCGTTTAACTTAAAAATAAAAAAGATATGTCTGATATTTCAACAAAAGTAAAAGCTATCATCATTGATAAGCTTGGTGTTGACGAAAACGAAGTTACACCAGAAGCAAGTTTCACTAATGATCTGGGTGCCGATTCATTAGACACAGTTGAGTTAATCATGGAATTTGAAAAGGAATTCAACATTGCCATCCCTGATGACCAGGCAGAAAAGATTGCCACTGTTGGCGAAGCAATTAAGTATATTGAAGAAAATACAAAATAAAAATTCATTTCATATAGATAAATGGAACTTAAGCGGGTAGTAGTTACCGGATTAGGTGCATTAACTCCTATTGGTAATAATACTGAGGAGTTATGGAATAATCTGGTTAAAGGAGTCAGCGGTGCAAATATGATCACACGATTTGATGCATCGAAATTCAAGACAAAGTTTGCCTGTGAATTAAAAAACTTTGATCCGAAGGATTTTTTTGACAGGAAGGAAGCAAGAAAATATGACCCCTATGCCCAATATGGAATGGTAGCTGCAGCTCAATGTTTAGAGGATTCGGGTATTGACAGAGAAAAAGTTGACCTGGACCGCGCAGGGGTCATCTGGGCATCCGGGATAGGAGGTTTGGATACATTTGAAAAAGAGGTTGGAGATTATTCTAAAGGAGATGGAACCCCCCGGTTTAATCCTTTCTTTATTCCAAAAATGATTGCCGATATAGCAGCAGGCAATATTTCCATCAAATACGGTTTCAGGGGTCCGAATTTTGCTACGGTTTCTGCTTGCGCTTCATCAGCCAACGCACTGATTGATGCTTATAATTATATCAGGCTTGATAAAGCAAATCTTTTTATAGCAGGTGGTTCCGAAGCCGCAATTACAATCAGTGGAATTGGAGGATTTAATGCAATGCATGCTATTTCCACCAGGAATGACGACCCTAAAACAGGGTCGCGACCATTTGATAAAGACAGGGATGGTTTTGTTCTTGGCGAAGGTGCGGGCGCTCTGATTTTTGAAGAATTGGAACATGCAAAAAACAGAAAAGCTAAAATCTATGCGGAAGTTGCAGGATGCGGGCTTACAGCAGATGCGTATCACATGACATCTCCGCATCCCGATGGATACGGAGCAATGAAGTCAATGCAATTTGCATTGGAGGATGCAGGAATTAAACCTATAGATATTGACCATATCAATACTCATGGCACCTCTACGCCCTTAGGAGATATTTCCGAGCCAAGGGCTATTGTTACGCTTTTTGATGAACATGCTTATAAAATTGCTATTAATTCTACAAAGTCGATGACAGGTCACATGCTCGGGGCTGCCGGCGCTGTTGAATCAATAGCTTCAATTCTTGCTATTAACAACAATTTTATTCCTCCAACAATCAATCATTTTACCGATGATCCTGAAATAGACAATAAGCTTGACTTTACATTTAATAAAGGCAGGGAAAGAGAAATAAAATATGCGCTAAGCAATACATTTGGTTTTGGTGGCCATAATGCTACTATTATCTTTAAAAAATTCAATGAATAAACAATCATTTTGAATTTATTGTTACCATTCGCAGTATTATTTTCATCTGATAAAGAACTTATAAATTCTATTAAGAATATTTTCGGGTTTTATCCGGGAAATATTTTTTTATATCAGTTGGCTTTCTGCCATAAGTCAGCCGCTAAAGAAATAGTAAACGGTATCAAGGTGAGCAATGAACGCCTTGAATATTTAGGCGATGCCGTGTTAAGTTCGATAGTAGCAGATTACCTTTTTAAAAAATTTCCTTATAAAGAAGAGGGATTTCTTACTGAGATGAGATCCCGGATAGTGAGTCGTTCGCAATTGAATAAATTGTCAATTAAGCTGGGGCTTGATAAGCTTGTTAAGTCTGAACTGTTTCGCAAAGGTTACAGCAAATCATTGCACGGAGATGCATTTGAAGCTTTTGTGGGAGCATTGTATCTCGATAAAGGCTATAACTATACCAAAAAAATCATCCTGAAAAGGGTGATCGAAGTACATTTTGATATTGATAAACTTGAAAATGAAGATACTAATTATAAAAGTCAGCTCATTGAATGGTCGCAAAAAGAAAAGATACCTGTTGAATTTATAGTGGTTGATGAGGTTGGAAACGGCTATAGGAAACAATATATTGTTGATGTAATAATTGATGAAAAGGTTTACTCCAGTGGCAGGGATTCTTCAATAAAGGGAGCCGAACAGATTGCAGCAGGTAAGGCATTAGAAAAGCTTAGTCATGGCAAAAAAAATTAAAATCGATATTGATTTTAGCGAGGATAATCTTTTAATTGGCATTTCATGCCATAAGAAAGATTACTGGTTGGCATTTAAGCTGAATGACATATTAAATCTTGATTTAATAAGGATAGATGACCTTTCTGTTTATAATTCAAAACAGGATATATTGATTAATTACCCGCTTTTTAATTTTATTGATCCTGAAACTCAGTTTTCGTACAATTTTTTTTCGAATCATAATCCACAGGGAAAGCTGTTTATATCTCAAAAAACAACTGATTATTTTTTATTGGTTAACGGACGGTTGAGCAGAAATAATAAAACTAAGTTAATAAGTTCGATTAAAAAAATAAAAAATGTGCTGACAGCTTTCGAAATTGAGTTAGCAAAGATAAAAGATTTTGAAAATTTCATTTCCGACTTAGAGTTACACATGCTCGAAAGAAGCAAAACGCAGAAATAACACTAAAGTCATGTTAAATATTTTGGGTTTTATTCAGGATTTTCCTTTCTTGATTTTGTTTGTGATAAGCTTAATACAACCTCAAAAGCCGTATAAAAAACATAAAGGATAAAAAAAGAAATTATAAATTGAGGGGCGTCTTCTCTGTTTATCAGTGCATAGATTATAATTATTGATAGGAAAAAGATGAGTTTTCCAAACGTGAGCAGCATAAAATAATTTGCAAAGCTGGTTTCCCTTTTTAATGAAATTCTAAGCAAGATATAGTGAACAACTCCTGTTATTGACATAAAAAACAGATATAAATACGGCAGTTTTTTTGATATGTATTTATCCGGCAAAAAATATACTATCACGTAGCCTGTTACGGCAAGAATTATTGTATAAATCAAAAGTTTTCTCAGGAAATTAATATATTTTAAATACATCTGTTATTTATTTTCCTACTTTGAATAATCTTATTTTTTCTTCAGCAGATCTTTTACAACCGAATATATCGCAATAGTTACTGAAAGCAACGAAAGTATAACAGTAAATACAGGAAATTTTAAATTAAGCCATTCATCAAGTTTTACTCCTCCAAAAACTCCAAGAAGTATAATAACAAGCATTTGTAAAGAAATGCTTGAGTATTTTGCATAATCATTTAAATAATTTTTCTTTTGGTCGTTCTTTTTCATTTGTTGGAGTGATATTTTGGTTCTTAGGTCCTCTGCTATCCATATTGCACGAACCTGTGAATTTGGCTCCTGGTTCTATGGCAAGTTTGTCGGTTGTTACATCTCCGTTTAATTGTGCCGATGATTTTAACGTTATTAGTTGTTCAACTTTAACTTTGGCTTTAATTTTCCCCGAAATATCGGCGTTTTGACAAATAATTTCACCCTCAATACTGCCCGACTGACCAATCACAATTTTACCTTTTGAACTTATTGAGCCGACCAATGTTCCATCGATACGAAAATCACCATCAGTTACAATCTCCCCTTTTATTACTGTTCCTGAAACAATTGTATTGGGTTTGGTTTCTGATAAATTATTTTTTGCCATGATTTTATGTTTTTTTTGAAACATCAAATTTAGATATTAATTATTTGTTATTAGTTAATTATTTTAAATCACCAATCAAGTCTATTGTTCTTCAAAGTAATTTTGCATGAAAAAAGCTAAATATTTTTTTACATCTTTATCCTTGTAAAAAACCGGATAGTTTTCCTGTGCTATTACAAAACCATCATAATCATCTGTTTCTAAATTAGAAAAAACATAATCATTAGACATAATAGCATTATAATAGTTCATCGCCCTGTCAATTGTTTTATAATTACCCACCATTACAAAATGTGTAGAAGCATCGAGTAAGATATTAGTAATTGAGAGATTATCAAGGCTGTAATATTTTGAATTAAAATCTGATATCCTAACCTTTAAAGCATTGATATTTACATGGGCACCGCTAACAACCAGTGCAAATATTTGTTTACTATAAGGCTTAAATTCATAAATAGATACATCTATAATTTCTTCTTCCTTTTGGCTGGCGACAGCAGATGTGTCGGCAGGTCCTTTTAAATAATCAAGAATATTTTGTGCCAGTGGAGTAACTTCACTATCGGGATATTTTGCCACAAGGTTTTCGAGAGCTACCTGAAGTGAATCAACCACTTCTATCTTACCAAGAGATAAAGCCCTGAGATATTCAAATTTTGCCAGAATTTCCCTGGGTTCTTCAAATTCAGATAAAGCCCTGTTGCTGTTTGTGAAAACTGTATAATAATGTCCCTCTTCATAATGTTCATAAGTTTCATTATATAAATTTACTGCAAGGTTTTTCCGGGCTTCCAGTTCTTTGTAATAATCCGGATCGAGAAGCAGTTTTGCATAATCGCTTTCGGGAAACTGATCAATAATAAGATTTTTGTAGTATTCGGTTTTGTCAAAATTTTCTTGTCGTGTATATAATCTGAAAAGCTGGTAATACGTTTGCAATAAGTACTTATTTCCAGGGTATCTCTCCAGAAGCGTTTCAAATGATTCAATGGATTTTGGATAGTCGTCCAGTTTATCTTTATAAATAAATCCGAGGTTATACAGGGCTTCCTGAATTAATGAATCGGAAACGGCTATTTGCTCTTCTGTAAAAGGTATGTTCTGGAGATAATAATCACGTGAATGTGTGTCGTTTGAAATAATAACCGAACTGTCGGAGGTGATGCTGTCAGCCTGGACAAGAAATTCTTCTTCCTCTGGTTCGTAAATTGCTTGTTTAGTAGATAGCCTCCAGTTATCTTCCAGCTTACGGTTACCCCATTTTTTCTTGAAATCAGAAAAACCAAAGCTCAAAGCTGCGGGATTATAAAAATACCAGGCGCCCACTCCGGTAGGCCCGCCCATAGTTGGTCCGCCGGGCATTCCCCCGGGCATTCCCAGATTCTGACTCATCGCTGCCATTTGGTCTTCAAGTTCTTTTTGTTTCTCTTCTTCTTCTATCAAATCTTCTATGATTTTATCAATAATAGCATATCTTTCTTCCTCGCTTATGGCAGCTAACATTTGCATACTGTCTTCAACCTGAATAATTATAAGATTTTGTACAAGCTCTGTGAGATAAGCTGTCCGGGCTTCAATTTTTTCATAGTCAGGGTAATCCTCTGGAAGAACCTGAACAGCTGTATCGTAATATGCCTGGGCTAATTCATAATTGGGTACGTTGAAATAAATATCACCTAATTTAAGCGAGGAAGTGGCTTTTTGATAATTATTAGAAACCGAAGTGGCAACAGATAATCTTAAGTAATTAATTGCTAATGTATCAATACCGTCTTTAAAAGCTACATCGGCTAAAGCATAATATATCTGGTCGAGAAATTCCTTATTTTTATCCTCCTTAAGCATTTTTTCAAGATTCTTAATGATACCTTTGCTGTTTTCGCCATACCGTATATCATAACACCGGGCTAAATTTATTGAGGCATTAA
The DNA here is from genome assembly GCA_016783885.1 of Bacteroidales bacterium. Lineage (GTDB taxonomy): Bacteria > Bacteroidota > Bacteroidia > Bacteroidales > JAADJA01 > JAADJA01. Next base: position 1,370 of record JADHVR010000047.1, on the reverse strand, counting down.
AAGCCATTTCATAAGGAGGATTTTTTTTGATAACTTGCTTATAATATTTTGAGGCTAAATACAGCTCTTCTTCATATTGGTAAATCTGACCCAAAATAAACCTTGCCCTTGCATCCATGTTTTTCTTTTGCCTCAGATACAATGCGTCAACAAGGGGTTCTTTTGCCTGGCTGTATTTTTCCTGGAGGAGATACATATCAGCTCTTACAAGAGGAAGATATTTTATCACATTCTTCGGCACCTCGGGATTTTTATCTATTTCATTTTGAAGATTATCTAAAACCGACCGTGCACGTTTGAACTTTTTGAGCTGGTTATATGTATTCCCCAGCCAAAGCATAGCTTCGTATTTAATATCATTGTCTTTATACTCGTTAATAACAAATTCAAATGTCCGGCGAGCCTTTTGATATTCCTGCTTATAAAAATACCCCAGCCCAATCAGCAAATAACTGTCATCAATCCATCTAACATATTCTTTGTGCTTAAAAAACATTGAATGTCGCTGGATATTTAAGGAAGATTTCTCAATGGCTTTGTCCATGTATGGGTTCAAAGCTTGCGCTTCGGCTTCTGTTCCATAGTTATAAATAAGCAATGTTTTATTATAATTGTCCTTTACTGATTTTTCTAATATGGCTACTCCTTCCCTGTAGCTTTCCCTGCCATTCCAGAACATGTTGTAATGCCCTGTAAGATTATGATAAACCCTGCGTGTAAACGAATTTTTTTTAGTGGAACAGGAATAAACAGTTATTAATGCAACAATAACTGCAAAAAATATTGTGGCTTTATTTAATTTCAAACGGGTCAAGATTACCGTGTTTTTATTCTGATTGCTTATTAACCCCGTTGAAAAGTGATTTGCAAAGAAGTAAAGGTGCAAGTAAACTCTTACTCATTATTATTGTTAGTGTATTGTTTTGCAATCTTAATTTCTACGGGTTAAACCTGATTTCAACTAATTAACTTATTTTTTACAAAAATATTTTATTTTATTTAAACAGACTTGTAAAAAACAATAAATGATTTATCCGATCGTGTTTCAAAGAACACATCCTGCCCACAGACTCTTCCATCCCGACCCGATAGCTATCGGGTTCGGAATGCGAACTCCGGAATGTCTCTTCCAAATCAAAAATCGCCCGCCTGAATGAAAAAATTCATTCTTTCGGGCTAAATATTATTTTGAGGTGCTGGTCTATAATAAATATAATTGTATTTATTATACCTTTGGGTCTTCTTTGTGTATCTCTGTGACATAGCTATTACACAAAGAATCACAGAGATTACACTAAGTTTCACAAAGAAAAATGAGTTATCGAAAAAGATTATTGGTTGAAGAAAAAGTAGTAATTGAAATAAAAACT
>JADHVR010000125.1 GCA_016783885.1 Bacteroidales bacterium | reverse complement strand
ATGCATTGGGATGGGAAGTTGTTCATCCGGGAACCAATGAAATTGTCGGGACTGTTAATCTTTTATCCCATGATGGTATTCACCGTATTCTGCTTGAAATGGTGGATAATTTTACGGGATTTGCTCCCCTGGGAATTGTGATGGTAGCTATGCTTGGTATCGGTATAGCCGAACAGAGCGGATTGATAAGTGCTGTTATTCGGATGCTGGTATTGAATTCTCACAAATATCTGTTGACATTTATAATTGTTTTTGCAGGAATACTATCGAATGTTGCATCGGATGTTGGATATGTTTTGCTAATACCGCTTGCCGGTGTGATCTTTCTCGCTGTGGGCAGACACCCTGTGGCTGGTATGGCAGCAGCTTTTGCCGGTGTATCGGGTGGATTCAGTGCCAATTTGGTTTTGGGAACCATCGACCCTTTGTTAGCCGGATTGTCTCAGGAAGCAGCCAGAATCCTTGATCCTTTATATGAAGTAAATCCCACTGCAAATTATTACTTTATGGTGGCATCCACCTTTATCATTGCCTTTGCAGGCACGTTTGTCACTGAAAGAGTTGTGGAACCAAGGCTGGGTAAATATACCGGTAAGGCTGAAGAAAAAGAAAATTCCTTCGGTAAACTTTCAAAAAAAGAGAAAAAAGGTTTGCTAATGGCTTTGCTTACTTTGATAGCCATTATAATTATATCCCTATTCGGGATCATTCCTGTTGACGGTTTCTTCCGGGGAAGTGACGGAGGAATACTCAGTTCACCACTGATCCGAGGAGTAGTCGCTATGTTGTTTATTACTGCCGGTGCATCGGGTCTTGCTTATGGTTTTACTACGGGGGCATTTAAAAATGATGAAGATGTTATGAAAGGTATGGCTAACTCCATGAAATCACTGGCTATTTACTTTGTTCTTGTATTTTTTGCAGCTCAGTTTGTAGCATATTTCAAGTGGAGCAATCTTGGAATAATTATGGCTGTTAAGGGAGCTAACCTCCTGATGTCTGCCGACATCGGACTTATTCCTTTAATGATCCTTTTTATCCTGCTTGCTGCCACCATCAATATGCTGATGGGAAGTGCGTCAGCCAAATGGGCTATCCTCGCACCGATTTTTATTCCTATGTTTATGATCATGGGTTATTCGCCGGAATTGTCTCAGGTTGTGTATCGTATCGGCGATAGTGTGACCAATGTAATATCTCCTATGATGAGTTTCTTTGCTCTGATAATTGCTTTTGTCCAGAAATATGATCCAAAAGCAGGTATAGGAACCATAATCGCTACCATGGTACCCTATTCCATTGTCTTCTTTATCTTTTGGGTTTTGCTTTTAGTGGTATGGCTGACTATGGGTTTACCGCTTGGCCCCGATGCAGGAATTCACTATACATTGCCCAATTAAAAACAATAAACAGTTATGATTCTTCTATTATTTTATTTATTTCTTGCCTTATTTGTTTCATTCCTGTGTTCTGTAATGGAATCTGTTTTACTTTCAACGCCTGTATCTTTCCTGAATGTAAAAGAAGAAGGTGGTTATAAATCAGCAACAACTTTTATTAAATTAAAGAATAATATAGAAAGACCATTGTCAGCAATACTTTCTTTGAATACAGTTGCACATACTATTGGAGCAGCAGGGGTTGGGGCACAAGCAACAAAAATGTTCGGTGAATTATATTTTGGTATTATTTCCGCTATGCTTACACTTTTGATATTAGTTTTTTCTGAAATAATTCCTAAGACGATTGGTGCAAGGTATTGGAGACGATTGGCATTGGTTTCCGGAATAATTATCAATACTATGGTAATTATTACCTTTCCTTTAGTGATAATGACGGGTTACATAACAAGGCTGTTTTCCAGGAATATAAATGAACTGCCAATGAGTAGGGAAGAAATATCTGCGATGGCTAATATTGGAACAGAAGAAGGAATTTTTGAGGAAAAAGAAAATAAAATTATTCAAAATTTAATTCGGCTTAAAACTGTAAAAGTTTCGGAAATAATGACGCCCAGAGTAGTTGTTACGGTAGCAGATGAAAACATGTCATTAGAAGAATTTCTTATAAAAAAGGAGTTTCTTCATTATTCACGCATTCCGATCTATTCAAAGAACAATGAAAATATTACAGGGTATGTTTTTCGTCAAACTGTATTTGAAAAACTTGCTGAAAAAAAAACTAATTTAAAACTTCGGGATATTTGTAGAAAAATTGTAGTTGTTCATGAATTTCAAACACTTTTGAATTTATGGGAAGTTTTACTCGAAAAAAAAGAACATATTGCCCTTATTGTTGACGAGTATGGTGGAATGGATGGAATAGTAACAATGGAAGACATAATTGAAACCTTATTAGGTTTTGAAATTGTAGATGAGAGAGATAGGATAATAGATATGCGACAGTATGCTCGTAAAAGATGGAATGAGCGAAAAGCTAAGTATAATATTCTTGATAATTCAGAAAAATAATTTTATTTATGAATTTCGGATGAATTGCTTTTAGACAAGACTTGTGATGGAAGGTAATTATTGAGTGATTGCTGTTTTTTATTAAAATCATCAAAATACGGCTCATTTTAAAGCGATATACCAAACTGAAAATTTTCCTGCAATTTTTCCAAACCCGAAAATTTGTTTTTGTCAGGTCGGCTTGTTTTTCGTAATTTTAACCGAAACTAAAAAATTAATTGTTGGTTTTTGCACAGACTGCTGTTAGTCTCAATTGAAATAAAAGAATATGAAACCAATTTTTCAATATATAATCGTTGAGACATTAAAACGTCAACTTAAAAATAAAAAGCAAAAGCTTCCTTCAAAGCAATTTGAGAAGGAAATAATAAATGCAAAAGTTGAATTTACTCATTTAATTCGTGATAGCTTCTTTATTTTATTAGGAGTATTATCAGCCAGTTTTGGATTGAATGGATTTTTACTGCCAAATTCGTTTATTGATGGAGGTGTAATGGGAATTTCTCTTATTTCAACTGAACTGACCGGAATACCCTTGTCAATATTAATAGTTGCAATAAACCTCCCCTTCTTAATTTTGGGATTTTCTACAATCAGCAGACAATTTGCTTTGAGAAGCATCATTGCAATTATATTACTTGCTGTTTCAGTTCATTTTATTCCGGTTCCCATTATTACAAATGACAAACTACTTATTGCAGTTTTTGGTGGTTTCTTTTTAGGATTGGGAATTGGATTAGCAATTCGTGGTGGCTCTGTTATTGATGGAACAGAGGTATTAGCTGTTTTTATCAGCAGGAAAACTTCATTGACAATTGGAGACGTAATTTTAATATTTAATGTGCTTATTTTTTTGGTTGCAGCATATATATTTACGATTGAAATTTCATTATATGCGATATTGACATATCTATCAGCATCAAAAATCGTTGATTTTGTTGTGTCAGGAATAGAGGAATATGTAGGTGTAACAATAATATCAGATAAAAACGAAGAAATCAGACTGGCGATAGTTGAAAAACTGGGAAGAGGATGCACCATATATTCCGGTAAAAGAGGGTATGGTAAACGAGGTGAAACTTTGAAGCAAACTGAAATTGTTTATACATTGATAACAAGGTTAGAATTAGCAAAACTACATACGGAAATAGATAAAATTGACAATGATGCATTTATTGTGATGCATAGTATAAAAGATGCAAAAGGAGGTATGATAAAAAAAAGACCGATGAAATGATAACCAACAGGCACACAACATAAAGCAAGGGATTATTCTGCGAAGCAGCATTAATCTCTTGCTTCACGAATCCAGAAACTTCGGGATTCAAATTCCCTCTTTTTACTGATGATAATAATTTAATTTCAATTTTTCCTATATTCTAATTTTTTATCTATTTTTGAATTTCGCTTCACGCACTTGTGGGACTATCGTTAAACACAAGCTTAAAAAACATAAACGACTGGCATATGATTAAAAAGTATTTTATTTTATTACTAATTTTTATTCCTCTAAGTCGAGTATTGACAGGTCTGGCAATGATGTTAGGTCCAAGACTGCTCATTGAAATGTATTCATCTCCTGAAGAGTACATGAATAACTTTGATGCTCTATTGAGTAATATTGAGATTATTTCATTCTATGCATCAACAACTATATTAAGCCTGGTTGTGTTTGTAGACCTTAAAAGAAATATCAAACTGATTGGCATACCAATACTAACAATTCTTTCTCCTGTTTTTGGGGTTACACTTTACATGATACAATATTACTACACAAAACAAATAGAAAATGGAAAATACATACTTTAATAAGACAATTAATAAATACGCAATCCTACTTTCAATTTTTTATTTAGGAAAAGTATTACTGGCACATTTTCCAATTTTAAATGGAACATTATTAGTCCCCTATTTCTTCGTAACAAATATTATTATTGCGTTGATTGTAAATTCTGATTTGAAAAAAAATGAAATTAAAAGTGCTTTGACAGTATGGAGTTGTGTTTTCTTTGACATCTTAGGTGTTGCATTATTATTGATTCAGATAATACGGAAGGAAAAAACAGCCAGTGCTTTATAGCACCTATAGCCCATTGCCCAACACGCTATAAATTATAACAACATATTAATATTCTATAAAAACTACTTATATGTGTATAATAAAATTTTACAGGTATTTTTTTTGCGTAATATTCTTTTTTGTCGCTTTAAATGTAAGACAAAGCATTGCTCAGGACAAACTGATTCAGATACTGGAAGAAGAGCTGAACCGTGAGAAAACAGCATTGGAAAAGCAGGATGTTCCTCCTTATTACATCGACTACAGAGTAAATGATATTTACAGTGTTGGCATTACCGCTTCATTCGGAAGCCTGATAAGCTCAGATACTGATAAAACAAGGGTGTTGACAACTTCTGTAAGGGTTGGAAGTTACGAGCTGGACAATACTCACGAATTTGATAATATGATGGGAGGATTTGGATATAATATGGGATTCGGAACAATGCTTCCTATTGAAGATGAACCGGACGCAATTAAACAAATCCTTTGGAAACAAACCGATGAAAATTATAAAAATGCTGTTAATACATACTCAAAGCTAAAGATCAATTTATCAAGTAAAGATAATAACAATGATAAAACACCTGATTTTTCAAGGGAAGAGCCTGTTGAATATTACGAACCTCCGCTCGAAGGAATAGATACATTGGTTAACAAAGCTGAATGGGAAGGAAAAGTTAAAAGGTATTCAGAATTTTTCTTAAAAGATGAGGATATCTTTATGGGTATTGCCAGTTTTAGTTTTATTGTTGAACGAAAATACTTTATCTCAACCGAGGGTACAAAGGTTGTCTGGAATATAACTTATACAAATTTGGTTTTTACGGGTGCTATAAGGTCGGACGAAGGAATGGAGCTTCCATTATATAAAACTTACTTTGCTTACATGCCTTCCGGATTGCCCGATAATGAAACAATTTTAAAGGATGTAAATGAAATTATCGGGAAATTAAAAAAAATCAGCGATGCTCCTGTTGTTGAACCTTATGAAGGTCCTGCCATACTTTCGAAAGGTTCTGCAGGTGTTTTCTTTCACGAAATTTTCGGGCACAGGGTTGAAGGTCAAAGGCAGAAAAGTAAATTTGACGGGCAAACATTTACTAAAAAAATCGGAGATAAGGTATTGCCAAAAACATTCAGAGTTGTTTTCGATCCGACAGCCTCACAGTATAAAGGACAAGACCTGAACGGGTATTACAAATTTGATGACGAAGGCATTCGGGCACAAAAGGTCAATGTGGTTGAAAATGGTATTTTAAAGGAGTTCCTGATGTCGCGTTGTCCTGTTAAAGGTTTCCCTAATTCCAACGGGCATGGCAGAGCACAAGCCGGATTCAGCCCCGTGGCAAGACAATCGAATTTAATTGTTGAAACTTCAAAGTCGTATTCGATGGAGGAATTACGGAAAATGCTGATTAAAGAATGTAAAAAACAAGGTAAGGATTACGGTTACCTTTTTAAAGATGTTTTAGGCGGTTTTACAATGACAGGCAGGTATATGCCAAATGCTTTTAATATTATGCCTACCGAAGTTTACAGAATATATGTTGATGGCAGCCCTGATGAAATGGTAAAAGGAGTTGACCTTATCGGTACTCCTCTCGCAATGTTTGCCGAAATAAAAGCAGCAGGCGACACTCCGGAAATATTCTCGGGAACTTGTGGTGCTGAATCGGGAGGCGTTCCGGTAACCGCCATTTCGCCTGCATTATTTGTTAATCAGATTGAAATTCAAAAAAGGCAAAAAATCGAAAACATTCCACCTGTTTTATCAAAACCCGGTTCGGAAAAATTCAGAGAACACTTAAAGGAGTAAAACAATTAATTTCTGTTCATAGTATCAGGAAAAATATAAATAAATGTAAAAATCAAAATAAACAAACATTAATTAAAATGAAATATCAAACAAATTCTCTTTTAATATTAGCATTATTTTTTATTATTCAGGGAACTTATGCACAAGAATCGCCCGCTGATATTATTAGAAAAGCTATGGCAGACGAACTCCGCCGAAGTATGGACAGCCTGAAATATAAAGACTTTGAGAAACCATTTTTTATTGCTTATAAACTTGCAGACATTTCCACCTTAAATATTTCTGCCACACTTGGCGCATTACTCAATTCCGAAAAAAACCAGTATAAAGACCAATCGGTTAGAGTGATGGTAGGTGATTACCAGATTAACGATGAAAACTTTATCAATTATTCTTCATTTGGGCAAAGTTATTTTATTAATGCCATTCCGACGCCAAAAGATGCTGATTACTTTGGAATAAGGCGCTCATTATGGGCTTCGACTGATAATGTTTATAAATCGGCAGGTGAAATTTACAAATCGAAGCTTGCTACCTTAGAACAACATAAAATTCCAAAAGAAGATTATAAAATCCCTGATTTTGCAAAAGCACCCACAGTCGAACTTGAAATTCCAACTCCTGAATTTGAATTAGAAAAAGATAAATGGGAGCATGTAGCGCGGGAAGTTTCTGCTGTGTTTAAAGATTATTCGGAAATATCTACTTCCGAAGTTAATATCGGCTTGTTTAAAGCAACTGCATATTTCATAAACAGTGAAGGGACTAAGGTATCGTGCCCTGTTACACTTGCAGCAATACAAATATCCGGTTCAGTCATGGTTGTGTCAGGTAGTCCTGTTAATGATAATGTAGTTTATTATTCTCTTACACCTGATAATCTCCCGTTAGTTAAAGAAATGAAAAAGGATGTCGCAGAATTAGCTGAAAATCTTATTGCTCTTCAAAATGCGGAGCCTTATGAGGATAGTTATTCAGGACCGGTACTATTTGAGGGCGAAGCTGCGGCAGAACTATTTTCTCATACTTTGTTCGGACATAACGGATTAACAGCTTCGAGGGAAGAAATGTCGGGCAGGTCCGATATGATATCTATTCCCGATAAGCCTTCTGGAAATTCAATAGAAGCTAAAATCGGTAAAAAAATAATATCAAAAGACCTGACGGTTAAAGCAGTTCCCGGATTAAAAGAATATAATGGCATAAAACTGATTGGCAGCGTTGAAGTTGACGGAGAAGGTGTTATTCCTCCTGATGAATTAATCCTAATTGAAAGCGGTATTCTTCAAACGCTTTTAAACGGCAGAACGCCGAGCATTATGGTACGGGAATCGAATGGTCATAATCGTTTTACAATCCATGGCAGAGGGCTTTCAAGGCGTGTAGGACCCAGTGTTATTGAAATTACATCAACCAAAAGCATGCCTAAGGAAAGTTTAAAACAAAAGCTGATAGAACTGGCTGAAGAGGAAGACCTCGAATATGCATTTATTATCAGGAAAGCCGAAACAGGTAGTTTTTATCAGCCTGTTAATATTTATAAAGTAAATGTAAAAGATGGAAATGAAGAACTTGTCAGGTCGGTTACAATCACTTCGCTTGCAATGAAATCATTGAAAAAAGCAGAATGTGTATCCGATAGTATAATTGTATTTAACACAATGATTTCAGGCGGTTACAGAGGCATGTCTATGTATGGAGAAAGTGTTATAAGCGGAATACCGTCATCTTTCATTGTGCCAGATGCTGTTTTAATAAAAGAACTGGAAATACAGGGAGCGGGACAGGTTTACACTAACAAACTACCTGTTCTTGAAAATCCGGTAGGGAAATGATGCGATTTACGATTTTTTTTTGCAGAAAAAGTTACGGGTTGCAGGTTGCCGATTTTTCATACTTTTGTCTTGTTGCCATTTTGACCTCCTTTTGTGTTGAATTTTTAACTCAT
>JADHVR010000046.1 GCA_016783885.1 Bacteroidales bacterium | reverse complement strand
ATCAATGAAATTCAATATAAAGCTGCTCAGGCAGAGGATTTTTATAAATCACTGACCGACGAAAAAGAGGATTCTAAAATTTAAAAGCAATAAAATGGGGAAAGGTTCCTTCTCTTTATGTTAACTTATTGACATTGGATTGCTGACTGCCGACTGAAGATTTTCTTTAAGAATTAATGTATCACATCAGGCAACCTTTTACAATGTACATTTGTCTTTCCAGAGAAATTAGGTTTTTACCTCTGATTTGCTTATCTTTGCAGACTTTAAGTAAAAAAAAATCAAAATATTAACTAAAAAATAAACAACAATGAAGAAGACTATTTTATTTGGAAAAATCCAGGTATTATCAATTTTATTTGCTTTGATTACCGGATTTGTTTTTGGCGGAAACATAGTAGTAAACAATAATGTTTCTACAAAGATCAATGTTACTGAAAATTCATATTCGTTGATTAGCCTGAATAATACTGTTTCCGACATTAATTTTATGAAAGTTGAAACCAGGGAAGGGTTTTTTACACTTTTCAACATTAATAATTATGGTTACAGTGTAATGGAAGGCGATCCCAAGCTTCCGGTTTTAAAGAAACTCATTGAAGTGCCTGTAAATGCAACTTTTGAAATTAGTGTAAATGCGCAGAATTACAAGGAATTCAATCTGATTGATTATGGCATTGAGAATTATATTATGCCTGCACAGCCACCGCTTTCTAAAAGCATTGACAATCCTGAAGACGTTGAGTTTATTTATAATCAGGCAACTTACCAGACAGATGATTATTTTGGTCAGGAACTAATTAAAGTTGTGGATCTTGGTATTATGAGGGGAGTAAGACTGGCAAGAGTTGAAATAGCTCCCGTGCTGTATAATCCCGTTCAAAACAAGATAAAAGTATTTGACAACATTAATGTAAAGATAAATTTTAAAGGTGGTGATGTTCAGGCTACAATCCAGGAGAAGGAAAATATGTTCTCTCCTTACTTTGAAGGAATATATGGTGAGTTAATGAATTACAAACCAATCGATGGAAAAGAGCTTATTACCGACGAGCCTGTAACTTATATTATTGTTGCTGATCCGATGTTTGAATCTGCGCTTCAGCCTTTTATTGAATGGAAAACCAAGAAAGGATTTTATGTTGTTGAGGCTTATACTGATGATCCAAATGTTGGAACCACCACAACCTCAATAAAGAATTATTTAGAGGATTTTTACGATAATCCTCCCACAGGTTATAATGCACAAAGTTTTGTGCTTTTTGTTGGTGATGTAGCGCAAATTCCTTCTTTTAACAGCGGTGGACATGTTACCGACCTTTATTACTGTACTTATGACGGTGGCGGCGATATATATCCCGAATGTTATTACGGAAGATTTTCAGCCAACAATTTAACACAACTACAGCCGCAAATTGATAAAACTCTTGAATATGAGCAATATCTTTTCCCCGATCCTACTTTTCTCGACGAGGTAGTTATGGTAGCAGGTGCCGATGCCTCTCATGCCTTAACCTGGGGAAATGGTCAGATAAACTATGGTACAACTTATTATTTTAATGCAGCTCATGGTTTATATTCACATACATATTTACAGCCTGAACCCGGTGGTGGAAATTACTCTCAGAACATCAGGCAAAATGTTAGCGACGGAGTAGCTTATGCTAATTATACTGCTCACTGTAGTCCGTCAGGCTGGGGTAATCCAAGCTTTACAACCAGCCATATTTCGGCTTTAACAAATGCACATAAGTATCCTTTGATGGTAGGTAACTGCTGTTCTTCCTCAGCATTTGGCGGTGATTGTTTTGCCGAGGAAATTTTAAGAGCAGTTGATAAAGGAGCTTTGGGTTATATTGGAGGTTCTGCCAGCACTTACTGGGATGAAGATTACTGGTGGGGTGTTGGTTATGAAGCCATTTCAGCCAATCCGGTTTATAATCCCGCCAATCTTGGCGCCTATGACCGTACATTCCATGATAATGGAGAAATCCTGGATGAATGGTATGTAACACAGGGGCAAATGTCTCCGGCAGGAAACCTTGCAGTTACACAAGCCGGATCAAGTATAGAAACATATTACTGGGAAATATATCACCTGATGGGCGACCCATCGTTAATGATCTATTTCTCCCAACCTCCTGATGCAACTGCAAATTATCAGGGATTAATGCCATTGGGAGTTGCAACATTTACGGTTAATACCGATCCTTATGCCTATGTAGCAATTACTAAAGACGGAGTATTACATGGTTGTGCTATTGCTGATGACACAGGTTTGGCAGAAGTAACTATGTTCGATCCCATTCTTGTTCCGGGTACGGCTGATGTTGTAATTACAGGTCAGAATCTCAAACCATTTATCGGTACGGTTAACGTTGCTTCACCTAACGGTCCTTATGTATTGTTTGATGAGCTTCAGATTGACGATAGTAATGGAAACAACAACGGTATTGTTGATTTCGGCGAAAACATCTTCCTTAATGTAACCCTTGAGAATATGGGCAGTCAAACAGGAACAAACCTGGTAGCTACAATCTCAACAACCGATACTAATCTAATAATTAATAACGCTACACATAACTGGCCGGATATTGCTTCCGGTGCAACTTCATTGCAAACAGGAGCTTTTGAATTTACGGTTAATGATGTTATTCCCGATCAGCATATAGTCCAGTTCGATCTTGAAGTAACAGATGGTACTGAAACATGGAATTCAATATTTAGTATTACTTTAAATGCTCCTGTTTTATCAATTGGTAATTATTATATTGATGATAGTAATGGAAATAACAACGGCAGATTAGACCCAGGCGAAATTGCTGATATTATAGTACCAAATACAAACGAAGGAGGAAGCGATGCTTTAAATACTATTGCATCAGCTATTTCGGGCAGCTACTTAATTACTCTTAACAATACTTCTTTTGATCTTGAAACTCTTGCATCAGGGGAAACTAAAAACGCAGTATTTAATATTACTGTTGATGCAACGGCTCAAATTGGCGATGTCGTATATATGGATTATAATATTGAATCAACTCCTTATTCTGCAAACACGATACTGGTTCTGAATATAGGTTTGATAGTCGAAGACTTTGAATCGGGTAACTTTGAAACCTATGACTGGGAATTCAGCGGAAATACCAACTGGGTAATTGATGATAATAACGCGTACGAAGGTATTTACTGCGCTCAATCCGGTGATATTGGTGATAATCAAACTTCATGTCTCTTTATTACTGTTGATGTTACTGCTGATGATCAGATTTCGTTTTTCAGGAAAGTTTCTTCAGAAAGCGGATGGGACTATCTTATATTCTACATTGACGGCGTATCAATGGATGAGTGGTCAGGTGAACTTGGATGGGAAGAATTTTCTTATCCTGTTGCAGCAGGCGAACATACCTTTAAATGGGAATATACAAAAGATATGTCAGTTTCAAACGGAAGCGATTGCGGCTGGATAGACTATATTGTATTTCCACCGTTTGCAGGAACATTCCCGCTTGGTGTTATGGTATCAGCAAATCCGGAAGAGATTTGTGAAGGAGAAAGTTCACAGTTGAATGCTTTTGCTATGGGCGGTACAGGAAATTACACTTATGAATGGCAACCTGAAACAGGATTGAATAATCCGAATATTTCAAATCCGGTTGCCACACCTGATGAAACAACAACTTATTATGTAATTGTTGATGATGGAGAAAATACTGTAACCGGTAATGTAACAGTTGTTGTAAATCCTATGCCTGAAACACCGACAATTGTACAACAGGGTAATTCACTCGTTTCAAGTGCTGTAGATGGTAACCAATGGTATGATTCTTTCGGACTTATCCCAGGAGCTAACCAGCAAATTTATATACCTGACACTACAGATGATTATTATGTTATTGTTACAAATGAGTTCGGATGTGAATCCGAGCCGTCAAATACAATACATTTTGTTTATACAGGTATGATTGAAATAGCTGACGGAAATGAAGTGAATATTTATCCAAACCCGTTTACCTCTCAATTTACTTTGGATTACTCTCTCAAATCTGTATCAACTGTTAAGATCAGTATTTTCAATACTTTCGGACAGCAAATACATGTAATTGAAGAACAAACCGGTAAAGCTGCCGGAAATCACAGGGTAAGATTTGATGCCGGTAATCTTGAGCCGGGAGTATATTATTGTAAAATTGAAACCGAAGATTATTCAATAATTAAAAGGCTAATTCATTCGAAATAATAATCAAAATATAAAATTGATAAATTCCCCGGCATGTGTTGGGGAATTTAGTTTAAACAAACTAATAAAACACAAACTAATGAAAAAACTAGTATTTGCAATTGTATTAATGCTTGGCGTTACAGGATTATTTGCCGGAAACGGATATGATGTTTCATTTAATCAACCGGCAAACGATGTGTACGAATTAAATTTTAATCTCGATAATTATGAGATTTCACAGGTAACCATCAACGGAGTTACCTATTCTGATATCCTTTTTGATGGAAGTGTATTTACTCAATTGAAAGGTTTTGCTCAATTGCCATTTATCAATGCTTCCGTTAGATTATCGGAAGATAAAAATGTAACTTTAAAGGTGATTGAGGGAGAGTATGTGGAATATTCCCTTGAGCATCCTATGTTACCTTCAAGAGGAGTTATATATCGTGACCAGGACCCTTCAACCATTCCTTACGAAATCAGCCCCGGCTCTTTTAGAGATGAATGGTATCCGCAGAATTTGGCGAATAACACTTCACCATTTATTATTAAAGATTTAAGGGGTACAACGGTTTATGTGTATCCGTTCAGGTATAATGCTGTCAGGAATGTGTTACGTGTTTATCAAACGGTTACAGTTCAGCTTATCGAGAATGAAACACCTGCCGTTAATCCATTGGAAAAAGAACCCACAACCGTTCTCAGGGAAATGAATGGAATTTACAAATCTTTATTTGTAAATTATGAACTAACAAAAGATGACCTGACTATTGGTGAATATGGTGATATACTGGTTATATGCACCGATCGTGATGAAACAGCAATTCAACCTTACATCGATTGGAAAAAAGAAAAAGGGTATAATGTAACCAAAGAGGTTGTTGCTACCGGAACTAATGTTAAAACTAATGTTCAGAATGCTTATAATGCTAATATAAATCTTCTCTATATCCAGTTAGTAGGTGACTGGGCTGATATTAAGTGTGACCTGTTAAGCGGATATGCACCAATGGACCCGCAATTAGGTTGTGTGGCAGGAAATGATGACTATCCCGATATTTGTGTTGGAAGGATTTCGGCTAACTCTCCTGCTGATGTTACCGCACAAGTTGATAAGATCATAAATTATGAAAAGAATCCTGAAACAGGAGGAGCATGGTATAATGTTGCAACAGGTATAGCATCAAATCAAGGTCCCGGAGATGATGGTGAAGATGATTATGAACATCTTGATGTAATCTGGAATGATAAGTTAGATCCTTTTACGTATGATTCATACAATCCTATTTATGATCCAAGTGCTAATATTACAATGGTAAATAATGCAGTTAACGGAGGTACAAGTATTATTAATTATACGGGACACGGGTCTCCGACATCATGGGGTACTTCCGGTTTTAGCAACAGTAATGTAGCAGCTTTAACTAATGGAGATATGTTGCCATGGATAGTATCTGTTGCTTGTAATAATGGCGACTTTCATACCGGAACATGTTTTGCTGAAGCATGGGCCAGAAAAAATGATGGTGGCGCTATTATGTTCCTGGGGGCAACCATCAGCCAGCCGTGGGATCCGCCAATGAGAGGACAGGATTACTTTATGGATGTTTTTATTGGCGGTTATGATTATTCTGCACATCCGGGACAGAATGGAATCAGCACCACTGAACAGCGTACCACTTTAGGAGCTATTATTTTTAATGGACTTGTTCTTATGACGACCGAAGCAGGTTCGTCAAGCGACTGGAATACTGCCAAAACATGGACCATGTTTGGTGATCCTTCCACTCAACCGCGTTCTGATGTTCCGGGTACAATATCTTTATCCAATGAAACAGTTATGGCTGGAATACCATTCGCTACCATTGTTAGTGGACCTGATGGACCTTTTGAAGGTGCAATGGTATGCCTCTCTATGAATGATGAATATTTTTCAGGAGTTACCGATGCTACCGGAAGTGTTTCTATTGATCATACTTTAACTCCGGGTACTGCAAAAATGGTTGTAACCGGCTTTAACCTGGAAACAATTTACCAGGATGTCATTGTTGCATCATCAAACCAGGCTTGGATAATAGTGGAAAATTACGAAATAGATGATTCAAACGGAAATAACAACGGACAGGCTGACTACGCCGAGTCTGTTTTACTGAATGTTTCCGCCGAAAATGTCGGATCGTTTCCGGCTGTTGGTGTTGATGCTACTTTAAGTACAACAGACCAATACATCACTATTACGGATAACTCATATACTTATGGCGATATTGGAGCAGGACAAATTGTTAACGGAGATGGCGCTTTTGCAATTGATGTTGCTCAGGATGCCCCGGATGGTCATAGTGCAATATTTGAAGTGGAATTTACAGATGGAAACAAAGACTCTTGGACAAGCACGATAATTATTACCTTACATGCTCCTGTTATGGATTTGGGCGATTATACAATATCTGATCCGACAGGAAATAATAATAATAAAATTGATCCTGGCGAAACGGTTAATATAACTATCCAAATTCTCAATGACGGTTCATCGCCGGCTTATAATGTAATTGGCGATCTTACATGTCCTGATCCGTATATTACAGTTATTCAGGGAACACAAAATTATGGAGATATTAATGGTGGTGGCTCACAACAGCAAGCATTTACCGTTTCTGCTGATATTAATACACCGGTAGGGCATGCTGTTACTTTTGAGTTTGCTATATCTGCCGACCTGGGTATATCAGCATCCGGCTCATTCTTAGAGGTTGTCGGACAAATCCCGGTTCTGATTTTAGATATGGATGATAATCATAATTCAGGAACGATTATGCAACAAGCTATAGCAAATAATGATATTGTTGCTGAATATGTAACATCCTTTCCTCCTGATTTAAACCTGTATTCTTCTATATTTCTTTGCCTCGGTATTTATTCAAACAATCATACATTAACTTCCGATGAAGGGCAAACGCTTGCCAATTACCTGAATGATGGCGGTAACCTTTATATGGAAGGTGGCGATACATGGTGCTATGATAATCAAACGGCTGTACATTCTATGTTCAATATTAATCCAGCTGGAGATGGTTCCAGTGATATGAGTGTTGTTGTCGGACAGACAGGAACATTTACCGAAGGAATGAGCTTTAACTATTCCGGCGAAAATAGTTATATGGACCATATTGATGCAAATGCTCCTGCTTTTCTGATCCTGGAAAATCAATCACCGGTCTATGGTACAGGAGTAGCTTATGATGCAGGTACATATAAAACTATTGGAACTTCACACGAGTTTGGTGGTTTGGATGACGCAACTTCGCCTTCAACCAAAGAAGAATTAATGGCAGCTTACCTTGATTTTTTTGGATTTACTACAACTTTACAAGCTTTGTTTGCTGCAAGCGCCATTGAGATTTGCGAAGGAGATATTATTGATTTTTATGATATGTCAACCGGAGATGTAATTTCGTGGGAGTGGATATTTGAGGGTGGTGCTCCCGGAAGTTCATCCTTCCAAAATCCAAGTGTAATGTATGCTACTGCAGGAACCTATGATGTAACACTAACTGTGTCGGATGGCGTTAATAATAATACACTTACATTGGAAGATTATATTATTGTAAATACATGTTCGGAAATTGTTGAAAATATTTTTTCTGAAATTTCTTTATATCCTAATCCAAATAATGGTATCTTTACCCTCGAATTGAATAGTGAAGTTGATGACGATGTTAATATAAAGATACTCAATTCGCTTGGTGCTGTTGTTTATGAAAAGGGAAATATTGAGGCAACCGGCAACTTCAAAACAACTATTGATTTAAGTGAATTGTATAAAGGTCTGTACTTCCTTGTCATTGAAAACTACCAGGGGAGAACAGTAAAGCGAATTATTATTCGTTAGTAGTTTTTATGGTTTAAATTGGTTTTTGGTTAGAAGCCCCCGTATTGGGGGCTTTTTTTGTGTTTCGTACGGAAATTATAGTTATATTATTTCTGGTAACTATTCATCTGGCTTAATAAATTAATAGTTAGCTTTTTAGTCTAACCGCAATCCCAAAAACTTTCGGGACGCTATGAAAATTCGCAAAGAACGCAAAGAATTGATTATTCGAATAATGGACTGCCGACTGAAGACTGTTGACTGCCGACTGAGACCTGTAATTAAATCGTCCAGGTAGTTAATCCTTGAGTAGTAAATTCATATCTTTTAGGTTCACCTCCGAATTTTTTTAATGCTTCAATAACCTTTATCCTTGTATTGTTCGGACAGTAAAACACCATGAATCCTCCACCGCCTGCACCTGATATTTTTCCGCCGGATGCTCCGTTTTCGATAGCCGTATTATAAATATCGTCTATCATTTGATTAGTAATACCTTTTGCCATCAGTTTTTTATTCTGCCAGCCAAAATCAAGTATCTCTCCGATCTTGTCCAACTCACCTTTCAGAATAGCTTCTTTCATCATTTTTGCCTGTTGTTTAAGCTTATGGGTCGCTTCCATTGTTACTTCGTTCTTCTTTATCACATTACTGGTTTGCGCTTCGATAATCTTTGATGAGAGACGACTTGTTTCTGTGTTGTATAAGATAAGGTTATAGGCTAATTCATTCAGATAAACGGATTTTATTCTTAACGGATTAACAATTACTTTATCATCTTTGTAAAACTCCATAAAATTCACTCCGCCAAAAGTAGCTGCGTACTGGTCTTGCTTGCCGCCTGCCATATTCAGGTCAACCCGTTCAATTTGGTAAGCTAAGTGAGCCAGGTCGTACTCACCAAGAGGCAGCCCGATCCATTCGGCAAATGCCCCGAGAATAGCAACCACCAAAGTAGATGATGTACCAAGGCCTGAGCCTGGAGGGGCATCAACAAAAGTGGTTAACTCAAATGACAAAGGTTTTTTTGTGAACTCGGATACAACCCGGTTATAAATTCCTTTTGCCAGGTCGAATTGGTTGTTTATTTCCAAATATTCAGTGCTATTAAACTCAAAGCGTTGTTTTTTATCAATTGAGTTTAAGATTATTTTATTATCATCCCTCGGCTGAATGGTGGCATAAGCATACATGCTAATGGTGGCGTTGAGGATAGCGCCGCCATAAAGGTCGGAATATGGTGATACATCACTTCCTCCGCCTGCCAACCCTAAACGTAATGGTGCCTTGCTTCGTATTATCATTTAATAATAAACTTCTCCGTTAATGAATAATCTTCAGTAATTATTTTTAAAAGATATACCCCAGAAGCATACAATGAAAAATCAAGCTCAAAGCTCGAATTACTATTATTAAAAAATATTTTATCATTTTTTACTACCTTGCTAAAACAATTAAAAATAGTTATTTGTGCATAAGTGTGATTATTACCTGGTAATGAAATTATTGCTCTGTTAATAACAGGATTGGGGATTATTTTAATACTGTTATTCGCTTGCCGGTCTTGTATAAATGTAAGAGCAACCCGAACAGTTTTACAGATAGTATCTGACCCGCAATCGTTTTCAGCTATTAAACAAACCTCATATTCCCCCGGTTCACTATAGTAATGAATTGGATTTTGCAAAGTTGAATAGTAACCGTCTCCAAAATCCCAAGTCCATGACGAAGCGTAAAGAGAACTATCAGTAAATTCAACAAAATTATTGTTAACTGAATATACAAAATCTGCAACAGGTTCATCACAATCAAGTGTAATTATCAGTTTTGGCCACCTTGATGGCTCAGGATGATCGCTTGAAGCCAACGCAACCCGCCTGTATGTTTCTTCAGTCATAATGCGAAATAAAAATCCGTGGCTGTTATCAGGATCGTTCAGCATATCGTTAATTAGATCAGTAACATCGATATTTGTATAATCCTGTTGTGGTCCGGTGCTTGGAGGAATAATAACCTGATTTTGTGATGTTATTGATGGTTGGCTGTTCCAGTTCACTGTGTATTCATCCCATGGCGAAATGATTCTCTGTAACAAAGTGTAATTATCACCTGAATGGGTTTGTTCAGGATTTCCGCCTAAGAAATGGTAAAATAGTGAAAGTTCAGCTTCCAGAATTTCTGTATCGGGTGGAATCACACTTAAGTCAAATTCAATAAAACTCCTTTCAATTCCAAAAGTACCACCCCAGGTCCAGGCATTGGCTTTCATATAAAGGTGATCTCCAAAGTTATCATGAGGATCTAACGACCATACTCTTGCATCCTTGCCCTCGGCAGGTCCAGGTTGAATTTCAATTATTACCTGTGAAAGAATCTGAAAATTTATGGCTATTAAAATAGCTATTAGTGTGAATGATTTGTTTTTTGATGTTTTCATAATTAATTAAGTTAAAATTAATTAATAAAACAAAGATATAAAAAAATTAAGTAATTACTTCATTTATGGTTTTTAACATACCTTCCCACGAAAACCTTTTTTTTTCTTCTTTTACGTTGTTGGTAAATTTTTCTTCCAGGTTTTTATCGAAATAGTTAAAAATAGCATCTGCTATTTGTTTGCTGTTTGGTTCTACAACATACCCAACTTTGTTATCGATAATTATTTCCGATAACCCACCAACATTAGTTGTAACCATCGGTTTGTTAAAATGATAAGCTACCTGAGTAATGCCACTTTGTGTTGCATTTTTATAAGGCTGAACCACAAGGCTCGATGCACAAAAATAATGTACCACCTCGGTATTTGGAATAAATTTATTTTTCATAATGATGTAATCCTTAATCTCAAGCTCTTCAATCATTTTTAAGTAGGGTTCAGATTCGGTATAAAATTCTCCAACAACCAGGAGTTTTAAATGAAAATTTCTAAGCCTTTCATCAGCAAATGCCCGGAGCAATAAATCCAATCCTTTGTATTCCCTGATAAATCCAAAGAAAAGAATGTAATTAAATTTATCCGGTAATTTTAATTGTTTTAAGGCGTCATACTTTGAAATTGCCTCTCCAAAATTATCATACAGTGGATGAACCGTTAATTTTTTAGGTTTCTTATTATCAAAATCGTTTAGATCTTCCAGAACAGATCTTGACATAGTAACAAAATAATCTACACTGTTCACAAAATAACCGGCAAGCATCCTGTCGAAAGGTTTTCGTTCGTGAGGAATAATGTTATCAACAATGGCAACAATTTTTATATTATTTTTTTTAATAACCCGTGCAATTTTACCAAGACATGGAGCCATAAAAGGTATCCAGAACCGAATGATCACAATGTCAGGATTTAATTTCCTTATCTCTTTTCCTACATTAACCCAGTTAAACGGATTTATAGAATTAATCCTGACCTTAATATTTAATCCTTCAGGAGGAGGTTCCTTTGAATATTGAGTAGTTCCGGGAAATAGAAAAGAAGGATATTGTAAACTGAAGGTATAGATCAGAACATCGTCGCCATTTTCAATGTAAGCTTTTGCAAGCCTTTCGTTAAACGTAGATATCCCTCCACCTCTTAAAGGATACGCTGACCCAATAATGACTATTTTCCGTTTTTCAGGCACCTTCAAAATAGTAATTAGATTAATTATTGAACCCGATTTCTTTTTCAACCTCGTAGCGATTCCTTTCTGTAGAACTTCTTGAAATCATTTCCGCTAAAAATCCTGTCAGGAATAACTGTGTTCCGATGATCATCGCTAATAATCCAAGGTAAAAAAGCGGTCGTTCAGTCATTTTATAAACACTGAAAAGGAATTTGGCAACTGCAAGGTAAATAGCGATAACAAAACCGATGAAAAACAAAATGGATCCCAGTGTGCCGAACAAGTGCATGGGTCTTTTCCCGAATTTAGAAATAAAGGTAATAGAAAGTAAATCAAGGTATCCCTTAATGAATCTTCCCATCCCGAATTTAGTTACGCCGTATTTTCTTTTTTGGTGCTGAACCGTTTTCTCCCCTATTTTATTATATCCGGCCCATTTGGCAATTACCGGAATGTACCTGTGCATCTCACCATATACTTCGATGCTTTTCACTACTTCCTTTCGATATGCTTTTAAGCCACAATTGAAATCGTGAAGTTTAATACCCGAAATTGCCCGTGTTGTCCGGTTAAAAAATTTTGATGGGAATTTTTTTCCAAACGGATCGTGACGTTTCTTTTTCCAGCCCGAAACAATATCGTATCCATCATTTTTAATCATCCTGTACAATTCCGGAATTTCTTCAGGGCTGTCCTGCAGGTCAGAATCCATGGTAATTACTACATCACCTTGCGCTGCCTCGAAACCTTTATTCAATGCGGCTGACTTCCCGAAATTACGGCGAAATTTTATTCCTCTGATATTAGAATCGGCATTTGCCATTTCTTCAATTTTATTCCAGGAATTGTCACTGCTTCCATCATCTATAAATATCACCTGATAAGAGTAATTATTTTTTTCCATAACTTGCCTGATCCAGTCAGTAAGTTCCTGAAGTGATTCTTCTTCGTTATATAAGGGAATAACAAGGGAAATATCCATCTATATCTTATTAAACATTTGCTTCAAGCGATTTATCTTCTTTCTTAATAAAAATGGACGCAATTAGTGCAAAAATCAATGAAAAGAAAGTATAGATTACAAATGCAGTAATTGCACTCATCCATGATTTTAGAAAAAATTTCGTAACTTTTATAGTCGCATTTATTTGTTCGTCAGTGGGATCGGCTATTTGCTCGTATATTTTTTCTTCCGCCTGGTCAAGTGCAATTTGCCGAATCTCATCTCCGAGGAACCTCATGAAAAAATAAGTATAAATACCCACAATTATACTGGCAATTAAACCCGTTAAAAAGCCAACAGATAAACTTTTGCCGTAATTTATATAGCCTCCACAATGTTTATCCCTGTAATGAATAGCTGAAATAACTATACCGGCCAGTAATGCGACGTAATTTATAAAGCCTGACCACTTATGTTCATAAGGATTTAAATCAAGTATATAAAAAAGAAGTGAGATAAAAATTAAAATAATACCAGCTACCAAACCATAAGTGAAGGAATGTTTTCCAGAAGGATAATTTTGATTTTCCATAGTAATTGTTTTTTTTGATTATTGGCAAAGTTAAAAAAATTTGTTTTTAATCGGTCTGATTAAATTATTTTGAATTTATGAGTTCTTTATCGGAATATTTTATAATTTTGCAACAGGGTAAGTCTTATACGACCAGTTCCTGCTGAACTCCCCCAGGACCGGAAGGTAGCAAGGGTAGGCAGTTGTAGCGGTGCGATATAAGTAGCTTACCCTTTTTTTATTATTTAGAATCCATCTAAATTTCAATTTTTTTAGTTTTCTATTAAGTTATATTACAGACACTTAATAAAATATATAACATGCTACTGAAAAAAAATTGGTACTATGTGTTGCATAGTACTATTTTTTGTTATATATTTGCCGCATGAATATTGAAAAAACAAAAGCACAAATGCGGAAAGGAGTTCTTGAGTACTGTATCCTTTCCATTATTAATGAAAAAGAGGTATATGCCTCCGACATTATCCAAAAATTAAAAGAAGCAAAACTGATAGTAGTTGAAGGTACTTTATATCCTCTTTTAACCCGGCTAAAAAATGATGTACTTTTAAGTTACCGGTGGGAGGAATCCAAATCAGGTCCGCCAAGAAAATATTATGAAATAACAGAAAGTGGGATTAATTTCCTTAAAGATTTGGACCGGGGATGGAATGAATTAGTCGAAGCAGTAAATAAAATAGCAGGAAAAGGTTAAGATAAAAGATAAATAAAGTTATAAAAATCAAATATAAATAAATTAAAAATCAAAATAAACTATGAAAAAGACATTCACAGTTAACATCAGGGGAATAGTATTCCACATTGATGAAGATGCTTACGAAGTTTTAAACGATTACCTGCAAAGCATCAAACAATATTTTGCTAAAACAGAAGGCGGAGATGAGATCATCTCCGATATCGAGACTCGTATTGCAGAAATGCTACGTGAAAGTATCGGGGATGAAAAACAGGTAATAACACTTGATGATATCGGAAAAGTAATAGAAGTGATAGGGCAACCCAGCGAGTTTGGAGGGGAGCCGGAGGATGAAACAGCATGGCAGCAAAAAAGCGAAAAGTCAAAAACTATTAAGAGATTATACCGCGATCCTGACCGGTCAATCCTTGGTGGAGTGTGTGGCGGATTAGGCGCCTATTTTCATACAGACCCGGTTTGGTTCAGACTGGCATTTGTGATTTTTTCTCTTCCGGGATTAGGGACACCATTACTTATATATGTAATTCTATGGATCGTTATACCTGAAGCAAGGACCGTTGCCGAAAAGCTGCAAATGAAAGGAGAAAAGGTAAATATCTCCAATATCGAAAAATCAATCCGTGAAGAGATTGGAAACCTGAAAAACAAATTTAACGACTTTACTAAAGGAGCCAAACAGACTTATAAAAAAAAAAGCGCAGCACATAGATCCGATTTTCGGAATGTAGGTAATGCTTTGACCAAAGTCCTGGAACTCTTCGTAAAGGTGATTCTTATTTTTACAGGGATTATCCTTTTTATTGTTGGGATTTCACTGATTGGAGCATTTCTAATTGCAATATTTGGCTGGGGAGAACAAATCTTTATCCTGGATTCCGAATTAATTTATGTTTCACTTTCTGCCATGTCTGAACTCATTTTTGGAAATACCGGAAGCAATGTGTTTTTTAAAACAGGATTGATATTGTTTGTCGGCATTCCTTTGTTTTTGCTTTTGTTAGGGGGTATAAAATTAATTTTTGGTATTGAAAAGACAAAATATATTGGCATTACGGCTCTCAACCTTTGGTTAATCGGATTGATACTTACTGTATTTTACGGATTTAAAATAACAAAAAGTTTCAGCCATAATGGAATATACAAAGAGTCGGTTTCTGTTGAAATGCCATATAATTCTCCTCTTTATATTGATGTGAAAAACGATGAGGATTTTAAAAGAATATACCGGTATGAAGATTATTTTGAAATTGACGACATGAATATGATCATTACTACAGAGGAGAATGACCCTTTTTATGGAATTCCGCAATTGGAAATAGAAAAAAGCGGTAACGACCAGATTGAGCTTGAAATATATTATCGCTCAAAAGGAAAGAACCGAAGGGTTGCATCAGAAAGAGCAAAGAATACGATTTATAATTATTCTGTAAATGATACCCTGATGGTTTTTGATCCGTTTTTCAAAATCCCAGACAATGAAGTATGGCGAAAGCAACAGGTTGACCTCGTTTTAAAAATACCTGAAGGGTGCTATTTGCAATTAAGTGAAAATATGTATAAAATTCTGGATAACCGTCAGCACTCGCCATCCCGGTTTTCGGGTGAAACGTGGCAGATGACAAAAACAGGATTAAAGAAATCAGAATTTGTTCCCTCCGAAAGAGAAGACAAGATAGAAACGGAAAAAGAACATGATTTTGTTCCTGATGAAGAATCTGACAACAAGCCGGTTTCAGTGATTGGCTTTTTATACATCGGATTCCTTGAAATCTTCGGGTTTCGGATATAACAACACTTGTTATTATCAGCTGCCTTTTCCTTTCCTGTTTTTCCAAATCTCTGGGAAGGTATATGGTGGCGAAGGCATGAGTAATCTCCATGTAATTGAACAGTGTGTTTTTAATCCGATTGAAAAATTAGTAATTTCGCCTGCAAATTATTGCAGTTTTGTTGGAAATCAAAAAAATAGTATTAATCGGAGCGGGTAACTTAGCCACACATCTGGCAGTTGCGATAAAACATTCAGGTAAAGAGATCATACAAATATATAGCAGATCAATTGATTCTGCAAAAATTCTGGCAAACCTGGTCCAAACGGATTATTGCACTGATTTGAGTAAGATTACTGATAAAGCCGATCTTTACATCATTGCAGTGAAAGACGATGTTTTAACTGAAATTGTCAGAACATTAGTGATAAAAAATAAACTTGTTGTTCATACCTCCGGCTCTGTTACTATGAATATTCTTGAGCAATGCAGTACAAACTTTGGAGTGTTCTATCCATTGCTGACATTTTCAAAAGACCATGATTTGAACTTTAGTAAAATCCCTCTTTGTATTGAAGCGAATACAAATCACAATCTTGAATTATTGAAACATCTGACTTTATCTCTTACAGATAAGTTTTTTTTTATTAATTCGGAACAAAGGAAAATTCTTCACTTAGCTGCTGTTTTTGCCGGCAACTTCCCTAATTTTATGTACTCAATAGCAGAGACCCTTGTAAAGGATAATAATATGGATTTTGATCTTTTAAAACCTTTAATCCTGGAAACAGCCGAAAAAGTACAAACGGTAAAGCCATTGCAAGCCCAAACCGGACCTGCAATAAGAGAAGACCATAAGATAATGGAAATGCATTTGGATTTATTAGAAAAATACCCTGAATATAAAGATTTATATCTTATTATTAGTAATGAAATTCTAAGAAGAAAAAAAAATGACTAAAATTACAAACGAAGCGAAGCAAGTCCCTATGGATGACTAAAATGACTATAAATACTATTGAATGACTATTGAATGGTTATTGAATGACAACAAATGACTATTGAATAACAATTAATGACCCAATAACACAAAGTAAATGACCGATTATTTAATAACAAATATCTTGCATAATGAGTAATTATAAAAATCTTTTAAAAAGCATAAATACATTTATTTTTGATTATGACGGCGTGCTGACCGACAGCACTATAATCTTACAACCTGATGGCGAGGCGTTGAGAACAGCCAATGTAAAAGACGGGTATGCTTTGCAATTAGCCGTAAAATCAGGGTTTAACGTTGCAATTATATCAGGTGCAATTTCAAAGTCTATAGCAAACAGATTTGAAGCCTTAAGAATCAAAGATTTTTTTCTCGGTGTGGATAATAAGCTTGAGGTTTTTAGAAATTATCTTAAAGAAAAGAATGTCAAACCTGAAAATGTTTTATTCATGGGTGACGACATTCCTGACTTTATTGCAATGAAGGAAGCCGGATTGCCATGCTGCCCTGCTGATGCAGCACCGGAGATAAAGGCTATATCAAAATATATTTCAAATTATGAAGGTGGTAAAGGCTGTGTTCGGGATGTAATAGAACAAACCCTTAAGATACAGGAGAAATGGATGACAGATGATGGATTTTTATGGTAAATTGAAAATATTTCGTAAATTTGTTTTATTTTTTATTATGTATTTACAATGGAACATTATTCAGAAATAATAACAATTGATCCCAATATTAGATTTGGGAAACCTTGTATCAGGGGTATGAGAATTAGTGTTTATGATGTATTGAGCTGGTTAGCTTCCGGAATGACTAATAAAGAAATCCTAGATGATTTCCCTGAGCTAACCCATGAAGACATCAGAGCATGCTTATCTTTTGCTGCGGATAAAGAACATAAAGTCAGAATTGCTTAATGAAGCTTCTTTTCGATCAAAATATTTCGTTCAGGGTTATTAATAAAATCAAAAAGATATTTCCTGAAGCCCGACATGTTAGGCAATTAGCTCTTGAAAATTTTACCGATAAGGATTTTTAGTTTTTTTAGTTTTAATTTTTTAATATAATTATGTCACCTTATTTAAAAATAATCCGTATTCCAAACCTGATTATCATTATTCTTACACAATGTCTTTTGCGGTTTTGTGTGATAAGGACTTTTTACGGACTTGAATATGTCAGCCCTGCCCTTTCAGAATTCGATTTCGTCATTCTTGTACTATCAACCATTTTAATTGCTGCGGGTGGTTATATTCTTAATGATTTGTATGACCTGGAAACTGATAAGATAAATAAACCCGGTAAAATCCTCATCGGGAAATCCATTTCATCCCAAACTGCTCGTTATCTGTATTGGGCGCTAACGGCTCCCGGAGTTTTAATGGGGTTTTATCTGAGTATTAAAGTGAATTATATAATGCTGGGCTTTATTTATATTGCCATAGCCATGATGCTTTGGTTTTACTCTGCAAGATACCAGAAAACGGTTCTTTGGGGAAATATAGTAATATCTTTACTTTCCGCTATGGTGATCCTTATCGTTTGGTTATTTGAATTTTTTGCCTTGAGGGCAGAACCATTAATATACGTAGATGTAATGAACCGCCTGCAAATTATCAGTCTGATCGTATCGGGTTATGCTTTGTTTGCTTTTTTGGTTTCATTGATAAGAGAAATTATTAAAGACATCGAAGATATTGAAGGTGACAGGAAAGCAGGCTGCCGGACTTTACCAATTGTTACGGCAATAAACAAAGCAAAAGGAACAGCAACCGGTATAATCATAATAAGTATTTTACTGCTGGCATTTGCGCAATATTTTCTTTATATGAAAGAACTCTCATTGATTTTCTGGTATCTGATGATCGCAGTTCAATCACTGTTTATATACCTGCTTTACAACACATTTAAAGCAAGAGAAAAAGAAGATTTCCATTTCCTGAGCAACACAACCAAGATTATTATGGTTGCCGGGATTTTGTCGATGCAGTTGTTTTGTATAAGTGTTTAGTGTTTACTGTTTAGTGTTTATGGTTTTATGTTAAGTGAATTAGTAAAAAAATATAAGATAATCCTTGCTTCACAATCTCCAAGGAGACAACAACTCATTAAAGAATTAGGATTGGATTTTGAGGTAATACCTGTTGATATTGAAGAATCGTATCCTGCGAAATTGAAAAAAAAAGATATTGCCATCTATATAAGTGAACTTAAAGCAAAATCTTTTGATTTCGATAAACTCTGTAAAAATTGCCTGATAATAACCGCCGATACAATTGTATTGCAGGATGGACAAATTTTGCCTAAACCAAAAGATTTTAATGATGCTGTCAGAATATTGCAAACTCTTTCTGGTAATGTGCATGAAGTTATTACCGGTGTGAGTTTAAGGACAAAAAATAAACTTAAATCATTCCACTCAATTACAAAGGTTTATTTTAAGAACCTAACCCCCGAAGAAATCCACTATTATATTGAACACTACAAACCTTATGATAAAGCAGGAGCTTATGGCATACAGGAATGGATCGGTTATATCGGGATTGAAAGAATAGAAGGCTCGTATTTTAATGTGGTAGGATTACCTGTTCAAAGGTTATATTCCGAGTTACTGAATTTTCTTTAATTAATCCTATCTTTGCAAAGATTTATTATTGATAACTTTCTGATTTAATTTCTTTTAATATAGAAATATCTATGAAAAAACCACTGATATTGATTACTAATGACGATGGGATATTTGCACCCGGACTTAGAAAACTTATTGAGATTGCCAGACAGCTCGGAAATGTAGTAGTAGTAGCTCCGGAAACATCTCAATCCGGAATGTCGCATGCTATTACAGTTAGAGCTCCTTTACGTCTCAGAAAAATCACAGAAGAGAAAAACTTTAAAGAATATAGTTGTAACGGAACCCCGGTGGATGCAGTAAAAATGGGTGAGCAAATAATTGTGCGTGGAAAACCCGACCTGGTTTTATCGGGAATAAATCATGGCTCAAATGCTTCGGTAAATATTATTTATTCAGGCACGATGGCTGCGGTGCTTGAAGCTACAATCGACGGAATTTCGGCTGTTGGATTTTCTATACTAAATTATTCAAAGGATGCCGATTTCAGTGCTGTTGATGAATACGTAAAAGCCATAATAGTAAATGTTTTAAAAAACGGTTTACCTGAAGGTATCTGTTTAAATGTAAATATCCCTGCAATAAAAAAAGAAGATATTAAAGGTATAAAAGTCTGCCGTCAGGCAAAAGGAAGGTGGAAGGAAGAATTTGATGAACGTATCGATCCGCATAACCGTGATTATTACTGGCTAACCGGTGTTTTTCAAAACGGTGATTCCGCACCCGACACCGATTCATGGGCTTTGGCAAATAATTATATTTCAGTTGTACCGGTACATTACGACTTCACCTCTCACAAAACTATCCCGGAAGTTAAAAAATGGAAAATGAAAGTATAATTTGATTTGATTACAGCAGGCAAAGAGATTGACTTATTTGAAAAAACTTTAATAATGGCATTACCGGTAAATATAAATAATCTCATTAATAAAGAATCAAGCTATAAAACTGATTAATACGGCATTGTAAAACAAGAAAAAACAGGAAAAAGCAAGAAAAAGGTAACAAAGATGGTAACTAAGATAAAAAAATAATTATCAAACTAAGGAAATCACATCCTGACATTTTAATTAAAGATTTATAATACTTATCGCATGTTAAAAAAAGACCACTACATATTCGGACTGCTTGTCGGAATCGCTTTTCCTGCTGTTATTTTTGGGCTAATTTTTATTATGAATCTGTTTTTATTAAAAACAGGAATTGCTGAATTTTACCTTGACAAGGAAACACATTTACTAATCAGTCTGGGCAGTAATTTAGTTCCCATAAGATATTATTTTGTGAACCTTACTTTTGATAAAACAGGCAGGGGAGTGTTGTTAATTACATTTGCTCTTGTATTATTTTTCTTTGCCTTTAAGGACACTTTTAACGGATTGTTATGAAATATTACATTATAGCCGGAGAAGCTTCGGGCGACCTGCATGCCTCAAACCTCATGAAAGAATTGAAAAAACAGGATTCTTCCGCTCAATTCAGGTGCTGGGGGGGGGATTTAATGAAGCAACAGGGAGCTACACTTGTAAAACATTACCGCGACCTTGCATTCATGGGATTTATCGAAGTAATCGCTAATTTGAAAGCCATTCTGAACAATATAAAATTTTGTAAAAAAGATATTTTTAATTATAAACCTGATGCTGTAATACTGGTCGATTATCCGGGGTTTAACATGCGGATTGCAGAATTTGCACATAAGGCGGGATTTAAAGTGTTTTATTACATCTCTCCTCAGGTTTGGGCATGGAAGGAATCGCGGGTTTATAAAATCAAAAAGTTTGTTAACAGGATGTTCGTTATCCTTCCTTTTGAAAAGGAGTTTTATACTAAGTACGATTTTGAAGTAGATTTTGTGGGGCACCCGTTATTGGATATGATTGAGCAACTCCCGGAAAACAAGCCTGTAGAGTTTAGAAAAAATAACAAAATTGATGACAAACCTTTTATTGCACTTTTACCCGGAAGCCGTAAACAGGAGATAAAAAAAATGTTGCCGATTATGCTTTCCGTAACTTCTGAATATTCTGATTATGGTTTTTTGATTGCAGGAGCACCGGGAGTTGAAAAAGAATTCTACGAACAATTCACACCGGACAATAATGTAAGTATCGTTTATAACCAGACTCATGAATTATTGAGAAATGCTGATGCGGCAATTGTTACATCAGGTACTGCCACACTCGAAACGGCTTTATTTGAATTGCCGCAAGTGGTAATTTACAAAGGCAGCTTTATTTCTTATCAGATTGCCAAAAGAGTTGTTGACAAAAACATTACTAAATACATTTCGCTGGTGAATTTAATAATGGACAAGGAAATTGTGAAGGAATTGATCCAAAACAATCTGAAAACTGTTAATTTAAAAAATGAATTGACGAGAATTACGGAAAATGAAACCTACAGGCAAAATCTGAAAAATGATTATAAATTGTTAAAAGAAAAACTTGGAGGTGCGGGAGCTTCTGAAAAAACGGCTAAGTTGATTTTAAGCTTAATATAATTTGACCGGAAAATAAATGCTTGTCATGTCTGATAACATAAAATTCAATAATCATTATTAAATTTTATTATCTTTACCCGAAAATGAAAATTTAAACAGGATATTATGAAAAAATATTTACTCTTAACAGTTATAATTACTTTGCTCACAAACAATATTAAAAGTCAGGATGAAAGTTTTTTGAGCTTATGTGTTGGTGCTGCTCTGCCACAAGGTACGTTTGCAAGTAAAAATTTTTCAAATGAAGGCGCCGGCTATGCAACTTCAGGATTTCTTTTTGGTTTTGATGTAGCCTGGTTCCCCGACGATTATCTTGGAATAGGCGGTACTGTAACCTTTGTAAATAACAATATAGATAAAAAGAAATATGAAGAAGATTTATTAAAAAGACTCCTGGAAAAATATCCTGACCTGGAATTACCTGATAATACGGAGATTTATTTTGATATGAGTGAATGGAGGTATGTAAATTTGATGATTGGTCCTAACGGAACTTTCAATGCAGGAAGATTTAATTTTGATTTACGTGCTTTAGCAGGAATAAGTTTTGTGTTCCCTCCTGGTACCGAACTTCAAATCAAACATTCGGGTGAGCAAATACTTAGTACAAATCATGAAAAAAAAGTATCGCTGAATTTAGGATTCACACTTGGAGCAGGTGTTAGATATGCTTTAAAGAATAATTATGTTATTAGATTGGTTGCCGAATATGTAGGTACTAAAGGGACTTTTGATGTTACCGAAGATATTAGCAAAGAGGTTATTGGTGGAGATATAACTTTAGAACCGCAAACCCGGAAAGTGGATTATCCTGTAAACAATATCCAGCTTGGAATAGGAATTGCTTATCATTTTGGTTTATAGGACATTAAAATAAAAATACAATATAAATTGATTCATTATGGATAAAATAACAGTTGTTGGCGCAGGAAACGTTGGCGCTACTTGTGCAAATGTGATCGCTCATAAAGATTTAACCAGGGAAGTTGTACTGGTTGATATCAAGGAAGGAATAGCCGAAGGTAAAGCCTTGGATATTTGGCAGACTTCCTCGATCAATAATTTTAATACCCGTGTTGTTGGAGTTACAAATGATTACCTGCGTACAAAAGGTTCGGGTATTATTGTAATTACTTCAGGTTTGCCACGAAAACCGGGAATGTCGCGTGACGACCTGATAAAGACCAACGCAGGCATTGTTAAGGAAGTCACCGAAAGGGTTACTAAATACTCCCCTGATGCGATCATCATTGTGGTTTCTAATCCTCTGGATGTTATGACCTATTGTGCCTATCTTGTTTCTAATAAACCGTCTCAAAAGGTTTTCGGAATGGCCGGAATTCTGGATACCGGACGATACCGTGCATTTATCGCAGAAGCGCTTGATGTTTCGCCAAAGGATATTCTTTCGCTTTCATTGGGAGGACATGGCGATAGCATGGTTCCTTTACCACGATATACTTGTGTAAACGGAATACCCATTAATGAACTGCTTGGTCAGGACGAAATTAACAAGATAGTTGAAAGAACACGTTTTGGTGGAGGCGAGCTTGTAAACCTGATGGGCACGTCAGCGTGGTATGCACCGGGTGCAGCAGCAGCGCAGATGGTGGAGGCTATTGTGGATGACCAAAAACGAATCTTTCCGGTTTG
Organism: Bacteroidales bacterium; assembly: GCA_016783885.1. GTDB lineage: Bacteria > Bacteroidota > Bacteroidia > Bacteroidales > JAADJA01 > JAADJA01. The sequence goes on along the minus strand of JADHVR010000046.1, from coordinate 7,593 downwards.
TGCCTGGTTGCAGGGAGAGTATGGCTTGAAAAATATTTATATGGGAGTTCCTGTTAAGCTCGGTAAAAACGGTATTGAAAGTATTATAGAGATACAGCTATCAAAGGAAGAAAAGAAGTTGTTGAGCGAGTCAGCCGATTCTCTGAAAAAGGTGATGAAAGTGCTGGATGATATGAAGTTGTTTTGATAATTGCATGGGGCAGGGTGCAGGGAGTTTGCTGTATGGTATTATTTGTAGGATAAACAGTTTCATTTTATAATTTAAGTATATAAAGGCATTGCTGGGATGTGATGTCTTTTTTGTATTTTCGGACTTTAAATTGAAAGTATGGAAAGAATAGTTGTTTTAACGGGTGCCGGAATTAGCGCTGAAAGCGGCTTGCAGACTTTCCGCGACAGCGACGGGCTTTGGAATAAATACAGGTTTGAAGACCTTGCCAGCCCGCAGGCATGGGCAAGAGACCCTGAACTTGTGCTGGATTTTTACAATATGCGAAGGAAAAAGCTTTTTGAAGTCGAACCAAATGCCGCTCATTATGCAATTGTTAAATTGGAAGAAAAATATGATGTGCAAATCATTACTCAAAATGTTGACGACCTTCACGAACGTGCAGGTTCATCCAGAGTGCTTCATTTACACGGAGAATTAAAAAAGGCAAGAAGTACGGTTGATGAAACCCTGGTTTATGAACTTGATAGTTGGGAACTAAAAATGGGTGATAAATGCGAGAAAGGTTCACAACTAAGACCGCATATTGTCTGGTTTGGTGAGATGGTGCCTATGATTGAACCTGCTGCTCAAATATCTTCCACTGCTGATATTTTTATTGTAGTAGGGACATCCATGGTGGTTTATCCGGCAGCAGGCCTGATCGGATATGCCGGAAATGAGATCCCAAAATATTATATTGACCCGAAGGCATCCCATGTAGGCGGAATCTCTAATTTAACAGTGATAACGAAGAAAGCAGGGGAGGGGGTGCCGGAGTTAGTGAAGAAATTACTAAGTGACTGATTAATGGATTTAGACCGGCTTAATCTTGTTCAGCTATCCTGCCACATTTAAATTCAAAACTCCTGACGCACTTAAAACGAAAATGTAACTTATTAATTTCAAATTCTCCATAGCCATAGCATAGGGTTTAAACCCTATGCTATTTACCGGATAATATTCTCCTTAAAAAAGATATTTTTTAACTCATTAAAAGTAATGGGTTTAGCCACGATCTTTTTGTTTTTATCTAAAAGAAACATTGTTGGCGTTGCGTAAATGTTGTAATCAATCGCGACCTGACTGTCCCAGCCTTTTAATTCGGAACAGTCTATCCAGGTGTAATTAGCTTCTTGCAGTGCAGCAAGCCATTCCTCTTTTTCAGTATCGAGGGAAACGGATAATACCTCTAAAGTATTTCTGCTTACACTATTTACATAGATGTTATGGATTTTAGGCAAAACTTCATTGCAATGCGGGCACCAGCTAGCCCAGAAAAGGATTAGCGTATATTCCGAATTTATTTTAGAAAGTTTTATTTGTTCGCCGTTAATGTCAGGGATAACTATTTCAGGTGCTTTTTTACCTTTTGCCAGTTCAGCGTATTTTATAAGTCTGGTTTGAAGATCGGTTTTGCGTTCTTCGTTTTTACATTGTTCAGGAGAGTAGTTTTCAGCAATGTAATCAAGCACTTTTTCAAAATGGAACCGCTCAAAGCCACCCACAAGATAATCTACAATAAATTCATAAATGATGTTGTTGTCCATTGCCTCGTACATGATTTTGTCCACTGCTTGTATAAAGGATTCCTCTAATTGTTCCTGTGTGAAGTTGGGATTGCTGTAAATCGACATGTATTCAATTGCCAGCGAAGTATAAGCGTTGCTTCTGATAAGTTCAACATCGGTAAAATCAATATGGTCAAAAAAGTGTTCAGTGGCATATTCTCTTCTTCCGGCTTCATCGAGTTCAGGGTCGAAGAAAAGCGGTTGGCGAAGTCTGAAAATCTTTGTTGCCCAGGCATCAGGATTGGATTCAATAACTTCATTAACGTATCGTACAAAATCTTCTTGAATATTGACAAACCGGGTTTTCGCAATATTATAAAAAGTGTCTGTTTGCGGATAATAATCAACCAAAGGAGCCAGCAGGTCGAATTTTCTGCGGTATTCATTATTAGCTCTCAGGAAGTCGTAGTAAATCATGTTTTCTTTTGAAGAAATTACTTTCAGGCTGTCGTATAGAAAATTATATTGTGTTTTTATCTCAATATTTTCATGGTTATAAATTATATCAAAATAAATATTCTTATCAAGGAATATTCTGTACATTCCCGGGTAATAGGATTCTTTTAATGTAAAATATATCAGCCCTGTGGTATCAGGAACAGCAGTATCGAGAATATGGTTCTGGTCTCCGTAAAAACCTGCCAGATAAATTTCTTTTTCCGGAATATCTTGTACTTGTATCTTCAAATTATATTCCTGGCTCAAACTAACCTGGTAATAAGTTAAAAAGATAAGAAGGATAGAATATTTCATAATTAAATATTAAAACCCGGCAAAATTAGGAAATTATTGAATTGTTGAATTATTTAGCCCAAAAAGAGCCAAATTTATGGCATTTTTCATTTTATGGTTAACACTTTTTTAATAATCTGAAAATTCTTTGTGATGTCTTTGTGGCAGGTTTTTTAGCCACTAAGACACGAAGTCTCAAAGATACACAAAGAGTAAAAAGTGTAAACTAAAATTAATTCATTTTGAAAAACGGGCTAAAAACAAATTTGTTTGTACATTTGCCCTATTATCAGGAAACACAACTAAGTATGTCTTCAGTATCTGCTCATAACATTCCCGAATGGGTTTTTACCAAAATGAAAAATTATTGTGTTTATCAGGAAAGATGCTTGATGGATGTGAAGCATAAACTCGGGCAATTTCAATTACAGGAAAAAGTTTACGAAAGTATTTTATCCAAATTGATAAAGGAAAACTTTCTTAACGAAGAAAGGTTTGCTAAAGTTTTTACCAGTGGAAAGTTCAGGATAAACAAATGGGGTAAGAGTAAAATTTATAAGGCATTACAGCAAAAACAAATTCCTGAATTATTCATCCTGGAAGGCTTAAACGAAATTGATGACAAAGAGTATATTGCCACTCTCAAAGAAATAATTTTAAAGAAGGAAAAGGAATTGTCTGAACCTGATTTTACCAAACGAAACCGAAAACTTGCTAAGTTTGCCATCTCAAAAGGCTATGAGCCGAATTTGGTTTGGAAAGTGCTTAACTTTCAGGATTTATTTAGTTACAAGTAAAAAGAGGTATAAATTCGAAAAAATTTCATAAGATGATAATAAAAGAACAATTGAAGGATCTACATAAGAGGCTTGATGCCTTAAGGAGGTTCCTTTGACGTTGATAATAAATTAAAATTAATCGAAGAAGAAGAACAGCTTACCTATTCAGCAGACTTCTGGAACGATCCGAAAAAAGCCGAAGGAGTCCTGAAATCAATCAAAGAGAAAAAAAACTGGACAAAGAGATTTGATGAGGTCAAAACCGGATTTGAAGAACTTGAAGTGATTTTTGAGTTTTTTGAGGTAGGCGAAGCCGGCGAGGAAGAATTAGACAAGCAATACAAGGTATCACTCAAACTTGTAGAAGACCTTGAATTTATGAAGATGCTGAGCGGTGATGAAGACAAACTCGGCGCAATCCTTCAAATCAATCCGGGTGCAGGTGGAACGGAAAGCCAGGACTGGGCGCAAATGCTTATGCGAATGTATATCAGGTGGGGCGAAAGAAATAATTGTAAAGTAAAAGAACTTGATTTGTTGGAAGGTGATGTTGCCGGTATTAAATCTGTCTCATTGGAGTTTGATGGAGAATTTGCATTTGGGTATTTAAAGGGGGAAAATGGTGTGCACCGGCTTGTGAGGCTGTCGCCTTTCGACTCTGCCAATAAGCGGCATACCTCGTTTGCTTCGGTTTATGTTTACCCGATAGTTGATGAAAGTATCGAAATTGAGGTCAATCATGCTGATATTACATGGGACACCTTTCGGTCGAGCGGACCGGGAGGGCAGAACGTGAATAAAGTGGAAACGGCTGTCAGGCTCAGGCATCAGCCATCCGGGATCATCGTTGAATGCCAGGAAACACGTTCGCAGCAGCAAAACAGGGATAAAGCTTTGCAAATGCTAAGATCTCAGTTGTATGAAATCGAGATGAGGAAAAAGAAAGAAGCCCAGGCTGAAATTGAAGGAAATAAAAAGAAAATAGAATGGGGTTCGCAGATAAGAAATTATGTGATGCATCCATATAAAATGGTGAAAGACTTAAGAACAAACTTTGAAACCGGTAATGTACAAGCTGTGATGGATGGCGATTTAGATAGATTTATCAAGGCATTTCTAATGGAATTTGGCGGGTGATTATATACTAAAAACGGGATAAATTATTACATTTTATAAATAGATATGAACACTTTGCAGTCGGCAGTCGGCAATCGACAATTGGCAATCCACAGGAGGTAATCCATACAGACTCCTTTCAGTCGTTGGCAGTCAGTTGACTGGAGACTGACCCCGAAAGCTTTCGGGGGAAGACTGGAGACTGAAAAAAAATGTCCAATTTTAACCCGTTAGATGTATAATATAAAATAACCAATTTTTTATGACTGAAGAAAACAAAAAACATATACGCCCCTCATGGGATAAATATTTTATGGACCTGGCTCATTCCGTATCAAAACGTGCCACTTGCGATAGAGGCAGGGCAGGTTGTGTAATTGTGCGTGATAAGCAAATTCTGGTTACCGGATATGTAGGTGCTCCGCGAGGACTGCCACATTGTGATGATGTTGGTCATTTGCTTAAAAAAGTAATTCATGAAGATGGTTCTGAAAGTCGGCACTGTGTCAGGACTGTACACGCCGAGCAGAATGCCATTACCCAGGCTGCCCGTAGAGGAATTGCCCTGGAAGGAGCCACACTCTATGTGCGAATGACACCCTGTCGTACTTGCGCCATGCTTATTATAAACTGCGGTATTGAAAGAGTTGTTTGCGAAAAGAAATACCACGCCGGAAGAGAATCGGAAGAAATGTTTAAACAGGCAGGAATAAAACTTGAATACTTTTCGGAAGATACTCTGAAATATGAGGATCGATAATTACATCCCAATTTTTTCTAAAGTCGCTTTATCTCTTTCGGAAACTGTAGCAGCAGGATGATGCTCTATAAAAGCCGTTATGGCTTCGTTATGGTGGTAGGGAATAATAATTTGGAATGGGTATAAATAAACTTCCTATGTTGAAGCTACGGGGGATAATTCAAAACCACGCTGGTGAGTAGGAGTTATTCTTTTGATTTATATGCTCGGTCTCTGTGGATAATATTCAATATATATAAAGTTCTTGTATCGTCATCAATATGCACAAATATCCTGTATTCCCCTTTTCTTGCTTTTCGAAATGGTAAATTTGGATCTTGAATTGTAGTGGTTTTTTTATATGGGGCTTCTGATATTAGTAAAATTTCCTTTTCAATTCCAGAATGAAGTTTTTTATCAATACTCTTTTTAAGTACTTTACTAAACTTCTTGGATAATACAATTTTATATGGTTCCGGCTTATCCAAATACTTCTTCCATTGTTAGAGTATTGCCATTCTTTATATCTTCCATTGCCTCATTCGTTTCTACATAAAGAACAACAAGTTCATAAATCATTTCAAAATAACCATTCAGGATGTTAAGTTTTTTGAGTAACTCAATAACTATCTTATCATCAATTTCAAAGTTCCCCAGAAAATTATTTAATCCCTTAATTGCTTTAGAAACAACAGGAAGATAATTATATAAAAAATTAATTTGATTGTCAGGTATTCTATTAGATTGAAACTCCTCAATTGTTGCAGGAAGCATGTTAATCAGGTATTCTGTTTGATCAAGAAACTTATTATTCATCCTGGTTACTACTTCTCGAGCCTCTGAAAACTTAATAGAGTTATCAAGTTGAGTAGAAATTAAAAATGAAATTACCGGATCGAAACCATTTAATATTTTATGATCACAATTCATAAACATTCATAATTTAAAATTAGAAATATATATTGCTAATACGATAATAAAACCAAAATGTTAGGAATAAATTGTTATGTTAAAATAATGATATTTTGATAGGGAGTTATCGTAAATTTTTTCATAAGTTAATAGTTAATTGACATTGCAAATATAAATAAAATTTATTAATTATCAAATATAGTAATTATTTTAACTAATTCCAAATACAAAAAAAATATCACAATTAAAAGGGAATTCCTTTACTTAGAGGATGTAAAGCTCGCCATTAATATAAACACATTGGAGGAACGGAGAAATACGAAACTGAAAATTTTGAAGATGATAAAAAAAGCAGTAATTTAGACGCTTTAATCCAAAACCTTGAAAAATCAACTGAGTTGGACAGGCATCGTTTAATTAAAATAATATAGATATGAAACGTATTACTTATATATTAGGAGCTGGATCTAATTGTAAAATGGGCTTCCCTTTGGGAAAAGAATTATATATGAATACTTATAAAGAAATATTAAACGATCCTAAATCTATATTAAACCAAATTCTTGAATTATTTGTATTGGAGATGGAAATTGAGCAATATCCAATAGAATTTGCCAAAATGTTAAAACTGTCTAATTTAGAATCAGTTGATGAGTTTGCTTATCATAATCCCCAATATGAATTATTTGCAAAGATTGCAATTTCATATTTTATTTTAAAAGCAGAGGGTAAACCAGATTTTGACATTTTCGATTTTCCTGAAGAAAACTGGTATAGATTAATTTGGAAAAATATTTATAACTCAGAATTCTTAGATTTTCCAAATAAAAATTATGGATTTATCACTTTTAACTATGACAGATCATTAGAAAATTATTTATACACAACTATTTTTAATACATACAATACCAGACATAAATTTAATTCAAAAAGATCCAGAACAAATGTCATGAAAAAAATTCCAATTTATCATGTATATGGAAAGCTTGGTAATTTACCTTTTGAAAAAGAGAGCAAATACCTGGAATATGGTTTATATAAAGAATTAATTTTAAAATATCAGAATAAAATTCCCACCCTTGTGAAGAAACTTTTTAATATAATTAAACAATCAATTGATACTATAAAATTAATTTATGATGAAAGAACTTTGGCTGGCGAATTAAAAGAAATCCATGAATTAATCTCTAATTCCTCTAAATTAGTTTTTTTAGGATTTGCATATAATTCCTTAAATATGACAATATTGGGACTGGATAAAACCAACCTTGATTACCCCAGAGACAAATTTGGATATTGTCATGATTTTGAGAAGAATAACAAAAACTTAATTTCTCAATTAACAGCTATTCTTAAAAACTACGGAATTGGATTTAATGAGAATAGATATAACAATATAAAGCAATATCTTTTAGAAGAAGATGGAGTATTGTAGATACGAACAAAAAAATAGTCCCGACTGGTGAAACCGTGTCTGGGCGTTTTTTTATCCCAGGATATCTTTTTCAATCTCCAGGACTTTTAAAATTGCAGGTC
>JADHVR010000124.1 GCA_016783885.1 Bacteroidales bacterium | reverse complement strand
TGGTAATCCAACATCGGAATACCATTTTCATCATGCTGGCCCGAATAATCTGCTTTGTAATGAAACGGCATGTAATACTGTCCCAATTCATCAGTCTTCATCTTTGGGTTAACTTGTGGTGTTCCATGCCAGAAAGAAAGATGGCTGGTATTGCCAAGTACATAGGCTTTGAAAACTCTATTCCAGTATTGCAAACGACTCATTTCGGTTCACATTAATCCATTTGTTATTTTTCATAGACTCAATTGCCGCAAACGAAGTCCTGGTAACATTTATAATTTCATCAAATGGAATCAACGGTTCACCGCCATTTTTTATTCTGTTGATATATTTATGAAATTGCGCATTGTGCCCTTTGTCAATTTTGGTCTTTACAGTTTTAAATCCTTTAACATCATATGCTTTGGTTTCTTTAAAATTGTCCACTACCCACGTACGTTCCCTGGAATAGACTTCAATCCTTTCTTTACTGTAGGATTTAGAACCATTGGCAAAATAGTTTATTACCGCATTAGTTCCATTTTCGAACCGTAGTAGCAAACTGGCATTATCGATATTTTCTGCCGGTGATTCCCCCATTCCATTCAAGCAAACAGCTTTTATTAAGGATCCGGCAAGATAAACACATACATCCATAATATGACATGCTTCACCGAGGATTCTTCCTCCCCCTGTTTCAAGATCATGTACCCAATGGTCCTTAGGAATAAATCCAGCATTCATGGTTGCGGTTATATTGATGGGGCCGGGCCTGCTTCCCAGTGACTTTTTAATTGCTCGTAAATGTGGAGAAAACCGACGATTAAAGCCAACCATTATTGAAGGGTTATTTACACTCTGATAAGTGGAAATAATTTCATCTAATTGCTTTTCATTTAAGGCAAGCGGTTTTTCCACAAATACATTTTTCCCAGCCTTCAGGGCTTCTATCCCATACTTTGCGTGAGAGTTATGGCGGGTGGTTATAATGACCGTATCTACATCTTTATCCCTTAAAATTTCTGTATAGTCTGTTGTGCTATGGCTAATCCCATACTTTTTGGCTAATTGCGTTCCACTCATTCCACCAGAACTGGCAATATATTTCAGGCTTGCGCCGGAATTTTTTAATGCAGGCATGATGGTCATTTTGGTAAAATTCCCGGCACCTATAATACCTATGACTCCTTTTCTGCCTACAAATGAGAACTCATTAAGCTTAATCGTCTTTTTGTCAAGGGTTTCACTGGCAATATCGGAATATTCAAGAATGGACGCGATAGAACCGCTTGATCCCATATTATCATAGATTTGCCTGTAGTTTTCAAGGGGTACTTGTTCCGTGATCAAATCTTTAACATTTAAACTGCCATTACTGATAGCATGTAATACGGCTTCAAAATTGCGTTTTTCTGTCCAGCGTACATATGGTAATGGATAATCAATTCCCTTTTGTTCATAATTTTCATCATAGCGACCAGGCCCATAACTACAGGACACTTGAAATGAAAGTTCTTTTTCATAAAAATCGGCCCTATTGATATTTAATCCAACAACGCCTACTAATATGATACGACCTTGTTTTCTAGTCATCTGGGCAACTTGTGAAATAACATCATTTGATTTTGTCGCTGCTGTTATAGTAACACCATCGGCACCAATTTCATTCGTCAGATTGAGAACAGATTTAACAGGATCACACGTAGATGAATTTAAAGTTTTTACACCAAACAACTCAGCAATCCTACATTTCTTTTCATCAATATCGATACCAATTACGTTTACTCCACTCGCTTTTAGTAACTGAATGGTAATAAGGCCAACTAAACCCAAGCCAAAAACAACTATTGTTTCACCCAAAGTAGGTTTTAATAATCTGATACCCTGCAAACCAATCGAACCGATGACGGTAAATGCTGCTTCATCATCTGAAACATTACCTGGGACTTTCACCGCTAATTTTTCTGGTACCCTTACAACTTCAGCGTGTGGACCATTAGATGCCACACGATCTCCAACTTTAAACTTATCTACTTCACTTTCAAGAACAATCCCATAATTACAATAACCTAAGGGAATTGTTTGATCAAGTTTAGTTCGAACTGTATCCATAGTGGAAAGCAAACCGTCTGTCCTAATTTTACTAATTACTTGTTTTACTTGATCAGGTTTTTTTCGGGCTTTTTCAATAAGATTTGCTTTACCAAATTCTACCAGCATTTTTTCTGTGCCTAGTGAGACCAGGCTTCTCTGTGTTTTAATAATAAGATAACCAGTCTTATTAATTGGTCGTGGAAAATCAACTAATTCTACCTTACCCTTAGAATTTAAATTTTGAATTATTTGTTTCATCTCATCCTTTTGTATTTTTGCTTATTGTGGTAACAAATTGAAATGTTTTATTAGAGCATTTTTCCCAGGTGAATTGTTTTGCTCTTTTTATCACAGAATTTGAATAATAGATGCGTTTTTTCTTGTTTATTAAAAGCTCTTCAATAGCTTGGCTTATTGAAATAGGATCATTTGGATCAAAATATTCACCATTCTGCTCAAGTATCTCTGGCATTGAACTCACATTTGAGCAGGCAATTGGCAAACCTGATGCCATTGCTTCCAATAATATCATACCAAAAGTTTCACTGCTTGATGCAAAAATAAATATATCTGAATTATTATAATATTTTTGTAACTCCTTATTTTCCACATTGCCCACATAACGAATTTTATTTTTTAGTCCATTCATTTTAGAAATATAATTTTTCAATTCTACGAGTGCTGGAGAGAACGCAGGGCCGACCAATTCTAATTCAATATCATATCCCTTCTTAATCAAAATCTCAAATGCTTTAACTACATTTATCTGCTTCTTGTAATAATTAATAATTGATACATAAAGTAACTTAGTGGGAACATTACTTTTTTTAAAAATATCTTTTTGCTGTCTAGAAGTATTAAAAAATGACTCATCAACACCGTGGTATATAGTTTTTACAACCCCACCTATTGGTCCTATACTTTCGTTAATGATTTTCTTGTGGGAATAATTCGTTAGAAATATTACCCCGTCCGCTTTTTTGAAGGTATACTTTTGTGTCAATTCTAATAAAACATACCTGAAATAACTTTTTGAATAACGATACTTTTTTCTTTCAATTTTATCGAAGGGTAATAGATTTTGAGCCATAGTCACATAAGGGTGGAATTTCCCTAGGTATGTACCACCAGGTACAAATAAAACATCACATCTCTCGGTTAGTAGCTCATTGTATAAAATTTTAAAATTCCACTTTAATAAACCTACCCAAGAATTAATCGTTTTACTTACATCTATTGATTTGATCCACTTCAAATCAGGAATGTGGTTTATTGTTGATTTATTTGACCAAATAATTACTTTTTCAATATTGAACATAGCTGGGTCAAGATTTAAAAGGATTTCTTTCAAATGATTTAAACCGCCTCCTGCCCGAATATTTACTGCATTAATCCCGATTCGCAATTTTATATGATATTATTTATTTGATTCTTCAATTCATTAAATCGAGTTTCCCAACTGAATTTTTTAGATATTTCCATCCGTTTGGTTCTTAATTCACTATTATCAGATTTAATCGCTATATTTAGTTGGTCGCTGAATTGCTTCTTATTTTTCACTAGGAATGTAATTTCCCCAAATGGTTTTAGATCAGGCAGTTCTGTTGAAACAATTGGTAAACCGGAGGCTAAATATTCATAAAATTTTATTGGGCTTGCTTTTAAAGTAACACCATCAATAGTAAAAGGAATGGTCGCAACGTCAAATCCTTTCAGATATTGCGGAAGACTATCATATGGGCGCGGACCTAAAAAAAATATATTCTTTCTGTTTTGTAACTTTGATATATCTGTAGTTATTGGCCCAATAAATACAAAACTGTAGTCTCTATTTATACGCGCTGCGTAATCAATCCACTCTTGGTGCAGCCAACGGAATATACTCCCAATATAACCTATAACTGGCTTTGGAAGTACTCTAATCTCTTTCGCAATTGAAACATGTTCATTCTGCGTCTGTGCAAAATGATCAATATCTGCCCCATTTGGTATTGAAATAATATTGGAATTTAAATGCTGTTTTGATCTTTTAAGTTCATCTGTAGTTGTAACCACTAAATCACATTTTTTAATAAATTTTGATTCAATATCTGTAAAAGATTGTGGGAAAGAGGGTACTAAAGTATAGTCATCACTGCAATGATAAATCTTTAAAGAATCTTTGAAATCATCAAGCAGGGGCAAGGCATGTGCCCCGCCAATAAACAATACTGGATTTATAAATCCTAACTCTGATATTTGTTTTTTCAATTTCTTCTTAACAAAATATTGATTGATATTATTGACCCATTTTCCACCAAGTAAGTATCGACTGCCCCTATATGGCAATGGATAGAAAAAAGTTGTAACCCAAAGATTATTGCATACTTTTTCAGGGCCATTCTTATATCTTTTCCAAAGCCTTTTTGCTTCCTGTTTCCGTGTAATAAATGATACGGGGTTTACCGGAGCCTCAACGTATAATACACGTCTATCATGCGCCCAAAGACGGGCAAAATGGTGTTTACTCAGTTGGGCCGGTTGATCCCACGGTGGACCATACAATATAACAATATCCCTGTTTTTTTTCATTTTGTAGCTAATACAGCCATTTCCCTTTGTTAAAATTTATAGTAATTCATAAACAGCGACTTCAGATTCTCTATATGTGCCCTTTGTTCGACTGGTGATTACTTTGGTTTTAATTAACTTTAATTGGAATAAATCCCCGTTTAATTCCATCGCTCTCATTAGTATAAATGGTCGTATAGTTGCATATGTTATTTGGTTAACAGGAATGTCTTCAGGCTTTGTAATTAGCCAGTTATTAAAATCGGTAAGGGTATGCAAATTTAACTCTCTTATATGATTTATTTCATCTGAACCAACATCTTGAAGCGTCGCTCCACCATCTTGAGGGTCACCCTCAATCAAAATATGTGTTATGCCCAATTCGATTAAAGTATTCTTCAATTCACTAGGCGTGTTGAATGAATTATAATCAATATTTCGCCATGCCAATGGTATATAGTCTTTATCCAAATAATACCAGGCAGCGGTTCCAGCGTATAGCACCTTTGAATTGTCTGGGAGGTTATTATTCACCCACTGAACCCCTGAGAAGTGTGGTACCTTCTCTTGAAGATATTCTTCAGGCGTGATAGAACCAAATACTACAGGAAAATACTTTATATTGAGCAACAAAGCTATTCCTAGCATAAATGTAAATGTAAATCCGAGAATCCCATTTATTATTTTTTTGAAATACCCATGAATGGGTTTTAAAAAGGTAACAATACCAACGCCAGCAATAACAGACAGAAAGGGATGGACAAGTTGGAGATAACGCGGGTGATGATAGCCACCAAGAAACCAGATTGTGTATACAACTAGACAGAAGATTCCCAACGCAGATAGAAAACGCCTAGCTACTAAATCAAATTTTTTTCGAAATAAAATGGCACCAGGAATAAAAGCAAGCAACAATGGATTAAGCATGCTCGATGCGAAGATACCATATCCTGCGTTAAAGGCTGCTATGTTGTTAGTCAGATACCATGGCCCAAGAAGGTAGTGCCAGAATGATGTACCGGGCCCCCTACTCCATCGACTGTATTTTAATACAGAAACTTCTGACCAATACTGCGTATCAAAGAATGAATATCCAATTGGCCATATCGGATTACCGCTTGCCAAATAATTTCTAATAAACCAAGGCGCCAGTATCACTCCATATGCTAAAGAAAAAACCAATAGAGCATGCAATATATTCCGAGGGTGCTCAAAGAAGCGTTTACCAGCTAGAATGAAGATAACCACAACAAAGGCGGGACCACACGTTAGTGCCCATAATTTTGTGGCTCCAGCACAACCTCCAAGAACCCCGGCTAAAACTATCCAACGAGTATCAAATTCAGGGCCAGCTTTCAGTAAAGCCCACAGACCCAACACAGCACAAAAAGCAGCCCCTAATTCAACCATAGCCCCCGTACTTAATTCTGTGGTTATAGGAAGAGAATAAAAAATCGCTGCTGATATAAGTCCTGTTACCGATCCAAAATAACGGGAAGTTAGAGCAAATACTGCCAGCATTGTAAAAACACCAAAAACACAGCAAATTAACTGACATGCTATACCATTAGCTAGTAGCATTGCTTGGGTATACAACACATGCAGTAAGCCCGGCGCGGGCCAAGGCGATATTGGGATAAATGGAAATCCACCAAGTTGCGAATATAGCTTTGGTGCGGCTAAATGGTGTCTCAACGAATCTCCGACTGACGGTGGTGCCAAAGCACCTATACAATTCATTATAATTAAGATAGACAATAGAACCAGTAAAAACCGCTCAAAATAATTTAAAGGAATGTTAAAACTGTGATGGTCAAATGTTCTAAATTCACTCGAAAACTGTATGATAGCGATAGTTAATGAAATGAATAAAACCACAAGTGCCGTTAACTTGTTCAACATTCCCACCAAGCCGATGAAAAACAGAATGTTGGTTATTAAAGCATATCCTATTCCTGTTGCAAAAAGAATTGTTTGGAGATAGCCGCTGAAATCCAATCGAACTCTGCGTAAAACAAACAGACCTGTACCTGTCATTGCCATAAAGCATATAAGTGTATATGTTACTGAAATTATGATCTTAATCAACATTAAGTATTAGATCCTTCTCCTTTTTCTGATTAGCCAAAACCCTGATGTAAAATTTGAAATTTTTGATTAAATCAGTTGTTTATTCCCTTACTTCCGGTCAGCAATAACACCCACAAGAAAGAATAATATGGTACCAATAAGATCCCAGAGTCTTGACGCGATTGAAATTGAAATAGCAGTATTAGAAGAAAAACCGGCCAGTTGGAGATACCCAATGATTGATCCCTCAAATGCACCTAGGCCAGCGGGCATAAAAAAGGCCATAATTCCGGAAACGCAGGCAAGTGGGTATCCTAATCCAACAACCAGGGGAACGGCTACGGTAGAAATACTTATAACAAAAAAATAATAGCCGATTGACCATAATATCCAATTCAGGAAAAACCAGGGCAAAACAGTAAAAATAGACTTCACATATGTTTTTTGAATTCTTAAATTTTTCCTAAATACTTTCCTTACAATTTTTTCCAAAATCGTTTGCGATAGGTTTGTAAAGATAACTACTGACAGGCCTATACATAATACAACTGCCAGCCATCCCCATATAAAAAAAGCATTTAGCATAAAAAGTCCAAGAGCGCCAAAAATCAGGCCTAGCAAAAGAAAAATCAACTGAACATTTAAGGAGATTGCTGATAACTTGCCTAGTGGGAGGCTCTTTTTTTCAGCCAAATAGGCAGCCCTGCTGGCGATCAACCAGAATTTTCCTGGAATATATTGTGTAAGTATAGATATTCCAGAACTTGCAATATAATCCTTTGTACCAATCAAGTAATTATGTTTATTCAGCATTTTCCCCCAACAAATACTAGATAGTAAAAATCCGATAAAAAGAAATACGAATGAAACGGCAAGCAATAGAGGGGAATGAACCTTCGGTAATATAAAATAATCAGCCTTGTATAATGCTAGGAGAAGGAATACTAAAGAAAGATATATAACATATTTACTCCATTTCGTTAGTAAGCTGTTTCGTGAATTCAATTAGTTAGTGCAACTGTTTAGCCCAAAGAAAACCTGATTGGGCGTATTAAACCCAAGATATTTTCTTGGTCGGTCTTTTAATTTCTTTGTAGCCATGATTATTTCATCATCTGTGATGTTTCTAAAGTATCTTCTTTTAGGAAGACAGGATAAGACCATTTGTATTTTCATTTGTTTCTTGCTCATAATATGAAATACGGGGGAGCAAAATAAAAGTCTGTATTAAGGTTCTTTGCGATCCTTCCATGCTTAGCAAACTCTTTCCCATTATACGAAGTCACAGTAAGAACATTCTCCTTAATTGGAGTAAGCAACTTTTCGACTGCGTCGGCGATATTGTCTTTGGTTTTCCTCTCAACCTTCATGGCTCACGGTTATATTCATAGTTTCTTTCACCCAGCCATGAATCTGTTCTGAAAACCAGTCATCTTCAATAAGCATTTTTATAAAAGACCACCTGATTCAGATAATTTGAATAAATGATTCACCATAGTGAAAAAATATTTTTTTCTGATATTTGATTCTTCAGTAGTTATTAATCCAAAAATGCCGCACATATTTTATATCTCTATTTCTAAATAATATGGTTTTTTAAATACATGGAATAAATCAATCGTATTCTATAA
>JADHVR010000123.1 GCA_016783885.1 Bacteroidales bacterium | reverse complement strand
TCTATTCGGAAGATGATGTGCTTCTGGGAAAATATTACATTGAAAACAGGTCGGATGCAAAATTTTCCGAACTCGATACAAACCTTGTTAATGCTCTTATAGCTACTGAGGATATTCGCTTTTACAATCATTCCGGGATTGATTTTAAAGCCCTTGTCAGGGCGGTGGCTGGAGTATTATCAGGAAGATACAGGGGAGGAGGTAGTACCATTACCCAGCAGTTCGCAAAACTGTTATTTCACGAAAGACCGGATTCCAAAATAAAAACTGTTTTACAAAAATTAAATGAGTGGGTTATTTCGGTTAAGCTTGAGCAGAGATACTCGAAAGAGGAAATCATAACAATGTACCTAAATAAATTCGATTTTGTCAACAATGCCGTGGGTATTAAATCTGCTGCTAAGATATATTTCAATACCACACCCGATTCATTAAAACTTGAAGAAGCGACAGTCCTTATCGGAATGCTGAAAAATCCAGCATTGTTTAATCCGGTGCGCCGTCCTGATACAGCCAAATTTCGCAGAAATGTCGTTCTGCGGCAAATGCTGAAGTATGGATTTATTGAACCTGAAATTTATGATTCTGTCAGGCTGCTTCCGATTGATATGTCAAAGTTTGGACATCAGGATCATCTTACCGGTCAGGCAACATACTTCAGGGAACATCTCAGGAGCGAATTAAAAAAATGGTGCAGCAATCATTACAAAGCAGATGGAACGCCTTATAATTTATACAAAGACGGGCTTAAAATTTACACTACCATTGACTCAAAAATGCAGCAATATGCCGAAGAATCCGTAAAAGAGCACATTGGACTATATCTTCAGCCAACTTTTTTCAAACACTGGAAGGGATATACAAATGCGCCGTTTTATTTCGAAAACAATGCTACACAGGAAATTAATAAAATAATAAACCAGGCAATGCGCCGGTCTGAAAGATACCGCAAGCTCAAATTGGCTGATGTTTCAAAAGACTCAATAATACTAAGTTTTAATACACCCACACAAATGAAAATTTTTTCATGGGATGGTGAAATCGACACCGTGATGACCCCGATGGATTCTATCAGTTACTATAAATTTTTCCAACAAGCAGGTTTAATGTCGGTTGAACCATCAACAAGTCATATAAAGGCTTATGTGGGCGGAGTTAATTATAAACATTTTAAATACGACCACGTTATACAAGGAAAACGCCAGGTTGGCTCTACATTCAAACCATTTTTATATACACTGGCAATGCAGAACGGCTTGTCGCCATGTACTAAAATCGCAAATATTCAGCCAATTATTTATTTGGATAATGGTGATACATGGGAGCCTCAAAATACCGCAACAAAATATATCGGTGTTGAAATAACTTTAAAATATGCACTCGCCACATCCAACAACTGGATTTCGGGTCATCTTATCAAACGGTTCTCTCCACAATCAGTTGTAAAAATTGCGCAGAAGATGGGGGTTAAAAGTTTTCTGGACCCTGTTCCTGCTATCGTTCTTGGCTCTTGCGACCTTTCACTTTACGAAATGGTAGGAGCAATGAATACTTTTGCCAACAAAGGAGTATATATCGAGCCTGTTTTCATAACCAGGATAGAAGATAAAAACGGCAATGTAATCGAAACGTTCATTCCTGAACAGCAGGAAGCCATGAGCGAAGAAACGGCTTACCTGATGCTCGAACTATTAAAGGGTGTTGTTCAATACGGAACCGGTATCAGGTTGCGATTAACATACCAGTTTGAAAACCCGGTTGCAGGAAAAACCGGTACAACAAACAATCAATCCGACGGATGGTTTATGGGAATAACACCTGATCTTTCAACAGGCGTATGGGTAGGGTGCGAAGACCGCTCAGCTCACTTCAGAACAATAACGCTTGGTCAGGGGGCAAACATGGCTTTACCTATATGGGCTTTATACATGCAAAAAATCTATGCCGATTCCACGCTGAGTATCTCACAGGATGATTTTGAAAAACCTTTAAAGCCTATTTCTATTGAGATTGATTGCGAGAAATTTGAGGCGATGCAAAAATCTAATTCAGTGATTTTGGAGGAGGAGTTTTAAAGATTATAGTAAAGATTAAGATATGAATAACATCAACCATTTTTTTCGAAATGCTAAAATTAAAAGTGCACCATCATATTTGGCAATTGCCATAATTGTTATATATATTATAGCCACTAATTATAATTCAAAGAATTGGGAAAAAGAAAATCATGTTATTGTCAATGATATCAAGCTATATTATGCGTATTTGCCTGCGATTTTTATTTATAACGACCTTTCTTTTGATTTTGTATATGAAGATTTTGAGAAACATAAAAAACATCTATGGTTTATAGAATCTCCAAAAGGCGATAGAACACTCATTACTACTTTTGGAATGGCTATGGCATATTCTCCATTTTTTCTCATTACTCGTGCTATAGCTCCTTTGCTTGGTTATGAGTCTGAGTACTCTTTGCCTTATAAATTTGCACTGATTTTTAGCAGCCTGTTTTATGTTCTATTGGGACTTTTCTTTATAAGAAAACTACTTCTTAAATACTTTACTGAAATTGTAACATCCATAACCATCCTTATAATCGGTTTGGGTACCAATTTATTTATTTACACAACTAGAGAAGCTCCCATGCCGCATGCTTATGAGTTTGGACTCATTTCTACATATTTATTCTTAGTATATAAATGGTACGAAAAACCCAAAATTATTTACACCTTTTGGGTTGGTTTCCTGGCAGGTTTAATTACCCTTATCAGGCCTACTAACATTCTTGTTCTGTTGATATTGTTTTTTTGGGGGATAACCTCATTTGAGGGCATGGTGCAAAGAGTCCGGTTTTTCATCAGATCATATAAGCTGGTTATCATTATGATCGGTTCATTTATTCTGATCTGGATTCCACAGTTTCTTTACTGGTATGATATTTCCGGTTCAATTTTTTTCTATTCTTACGAAAAAAGTGGTGGAAATTTTTACTTTGCTAATTCCCAGATTTTTAACCAATGGTTTAGCTATAGAAAAGGCTGGCTGGTATATACTCCGATTATGATTTTTGCAATAACAGGTTTTGTGTTTTTAGCCCGAAATAGAAAAGAGCTATTTATGCCCGTTTTAATATATTTTCTGGCAATGGTTTTTATACTTTCATCATGGTGGAGTTGGTGGTTCGGAGGTGGTTTTGGTATTCGGTCATATATTGATATGTATGGTGTTCTGGCAATTCCAATAGCTGCAACCCTCACTGCCGGATTAAAAAGCAAAGTACCTGTAAAAATAGTAATTCTTTCTCTCGTGGGATTTTTAATTTTTTTAAACCTTTTCCAAACTTTTCAATATCGAAAAGGAATAATTCATTATGATTCAATGACAAAGAAAGCCTATTGGTCTGTTTTTCTAAAAAAACGACGTCCCGCAAATTTTTACCAACTGCTTGAGAAACCTGATTATCAAAAAGCAAGAAAGGGAGTTTATGAAATTGTTCCAAACTATTATTCAAAAGATTAATTACATACGGATTATAATTTATTTTCTCTTTAAGAACTTAAAAACACTAACAAAAATAAATGGATACATTGCAAAAAATCAGTATTATTGTTCCTGCTTATAACGAAGAAAATGCTATTCGGTTCGGGCTTGAAAAATTCATCAATTTAAATTTCCACACAAAGTATGAGATAATTTATATTGACGATGGTTCTACTGATAAAACAGCCGAAATTATCAGGGAATTCCCAGTTCAACTCTATCAGCATAACATAAATAAAGGTTACGGGGCAGCCTTAAAAACAGGCATTAGAAAAGCAACAGGAGATAAAGTAATTATCCTGGATAGTGACGGGCAACACGACCCGAAATACATTGACCAATTAATCGAAATGCTCAATGATTTTGACATGGTCATTGGTGAAAGGACTTCAGGTTCATTACAGGTTAAAAGAAGACAAGCCGGGAAAAAGCTTATAAGGGTCATAGGCGAATATATGGTCGAACAAAAACTTCCTGACTATAATTCCGGTTTCAGGGGGTTTAACAGGGAAATAATAAAAGGTATGCTCCACTTAATGCCCAATGGATTTTCTTTTTCAACAACCTCTACCCTGGCATTTTTAAAAGAAGGTTTTACGATTGGAACATTCCCCATTAAAGTGGATGAACGGATCGGCAGGAAAAGCAATGTAAAATTTGTAAAAGACGGTACTAAAACCATGCTGTTAATTTTCCGGATAATCATGCTGTTCAATCCATTGAAAATTTTCTTTCCGGCAAGCATAATTTTTACCATGGCAGGTTTGGGTTTTGGTACTTACGGATACATTATCGCATCCCGGTTTTCAAACAGCGCCATCCTGCTTACCACTCTCGGCATGTTTCTTTTTTTCATCGGTTTAATTGCCGATCAAATTTCGTTACTCAACAGAAGGTAAAAATTATTATTTAAAAAAACATTATTTTCGCCAATTTAATAAAGTAGAGATATGTGAATATGACTGGCAAAGAAGTTCTGCATGATTATTTTGAACAGCATGCTTCAAAGCGCGATAAATGGAAAAAGAGAAACCGTTTTTACCATAAAACCCTTGAAAAGTATTTTTCATTCATCATCCCAAAAGGGTCGAGAGTGCTGGAATTGGGCTGTGGTACCGGCGACCTTTTAAATTCGGTAAAACCTTCGCTGGGTATAGGAGTCGATTTTTCAGAAAAAATGCTTTCGATAGCACGGGAAAAATATCCACATCTGAAATTTGTTCAAGCTGATGCAACCGATTATTCTACAGACCAGGAATTCGACTATATTATAATATCAGACTTGTTGAGTTCACTTTGGGATATCCAGGCAGTTTTGCATAATTTAAATGGATTAACCAATTCCCGCACGAAAATTATTATATCAGCTTACAATTATTTGTGGGAGCCGACTTTACGGTTTGGCGAATTTTTAGGTTTAAAAGACAAGCAGCCTTTACAAAGCTGGCTTTCAGTCAAAGATATTGAAAATCTTTTAAAGTTGGAAGATTTTGAAATTGTGAAAGTTGACCGAAAACTTTTATTCCCCAAATATATTCCATTTATAAACTTATTGTTTAATGGATTCCTGGTTAACCTTCCCGGAATAAACAGGCTTAATTTGGTTAACATCATATCGGCAAAGCCCATTATTAAAACCGAAGATGAATATTCGGTAACAATTGTGGTCCCTGCCCGGAATGAAAAAGGGAACATTGAAAATGCCATAAAACGGACTCCTGTTTTCGGATCACACCAGGAGTTCATTTTCATTGAGGGGAACTCACAGGACAACACTTATGAAGAAATGCTGCGTGTTCAAAAAGCATATCCTGATAAAGATATTAAAGTAATGAAACAATCAGGTAAAGGGAAAGGGAATGCAGTGAGGGAAGCATTCGAGGCTGCTTCTTGCGATATTTTAATGATTCTTGATGCCGACCTGACCACTCCTCCTGAAGACATGCACAAATTTTATTATGCCCTGGCTCAAAATCATGGTGAATTTATTAATGGCTGCCGTTTGGTTTATCCGATGGAAAAACAGGCTATGCGTTTTCTGAATTTCCTTGGGAATAAATTTTTCGGATGGTTTTTCTCTTTCCTCCTGGGCCAGCGACTAAAAGACACACTGTGCGGGACAAAAGTGTTATTTAAAAAAGATTACGAATTAATTAAAACGAACAGAAAATATTTTGGTGATTTTGACCCATTTGGCGATTTTGATTTGATTTTTGGAGCAGCCAAACTGAACCTTAAAATTGTGGAAGTTGTTGTCAGGTATTGTAATCGTGAATACGGCTCAACTCAAATAAGCCGCTTCAGACATGGGTTGCTCTTAATAAAGATGAGCCTGTTTGCGGCAAGAAAAATTAAATTTATTGCTTAAACCGTACTAACAATATGTTCAGGGAACCAAATTACAAGAAAAAGCTTATCTTAATAATTCCTGCAATTGTTGTGTTATGGAGTTTATACATTAATCACCTGTCAGGTCCTTTTTCCCTATCACACATCGACCCGGAGTTTCCATATCTTTTAAATGGTTTGAACTGTGCAATATTAGATTTCGACAGAATCGGGCATATTGATCATCCCGGCACCCCGTTTCAACTGCTCACAGGTTTTTTTATTCGAATCATTTATTGGGCTGCCGGAAAAGGTCCCATTGTTGAAGATGTCATTTCACGTCCCGAAATGTATCTTGCCTGGTCTTCATTTCTTCTTTCGGTTCTGACTGCAGGTATCATTCTATGGTTGGGAAAAATCGTATTACGACAAAACAACAACTTATTCGGTGCAGTGATCCTTCAATCTTCTGTTTTTTTAAATATTGTACTCATTGACATACCATCGAGGTATATCCCTGACAGGATGCTAATGATCTATGTACTAATATTTGTCGGCTTATGTTTTAAATATTTTTATCAAGATGAATTTAAAGGGAAAAAATTTGCCATACAATCAGGAATTTTAATGGGGATTGCCTTTGTTACAAAATTCAACTTTCTTCCCCTTTTAATAATTCCTTTTTTTATTGTGGATAAAATGAAAGAGAGGTTGATCTATTTCGTCTCTTTTCTTTTATCTGCTGTTATTTTTTTTCTGCCGGTATATGATAAATTCAGTTATTACAGGCGTTTTATCACTGGGATCCTTATGCATGACGGATTATATGGCCAGGGAACAAACCAGGTTATCAATATTAAAAGTTTCTTACATAACATTTCGTTGATATTTGAATACAACACTTCTTTTTTCATTATTCTTTTAGCAGCCTTTGTTTTGCTGATAATCTTAGCTTTCAAACCATCCATACGTAATAAACAAAAAAAAGAATTTCTTTTTATTATAGCCTTTATGTTTGCAACTGCCATAAGTATTGTAATGGTTGCCAAACATTTTAAAAATTATTATCTGACACCTGTCTTTAGCCTCACCGGATTCATTTTTTATATATTATGGAGAATTAGCCGAAGCAACTTCGCATTCAGATATATAAAACATGTTTTTGTTCTGTTATTGCTTATTTTAGTAATATTATCCATTGTCAGGCTTTATCCGGGTTATTCATACAGAGTTCAAAGATACCACGAAAATAACCTTACGGTCTCATATATCAAAAGGAATATTTCTTCGACCGATTATTTTTTTATTGAACCATCCTGGATGTCGGGACCAATGATAACAAACGGGTTAGTTTATGGTGTAACTTACGTTGGCTACAAGCATTATTATTACAACGATTATGAAAAGATTTACCCCAACATTATTACCTGGGAAGGTAAAGATAACCCTATGAAATATTTCAGAATGGTAGATGCCGACAACGAAGCAATTTTGAAAAGCGGTAAAAATATTTACGTCCTTTCAACACCCGGACGAAATGCAATCAAACTAATTAATTATCTTGATAACTGCGCTCTCAACATGGGAATTTCATTATCAAAAGACACCGTGTTCACAAATAGTAACAAAAAAGAATACATCATTAGAATACGGAATAAGGATAATTGGAAAACTATAAATGAAAGCCGTTGCGGATTTGAAAAAATTCAGGGGAATACCCTTTCAACCGATAATGAAAAAACTTCGTTGATCGGGAAATTCAACCTTACCGGCAAAGAAGTCTGCAACGGGAGTAATGCTTTAAAACTCGACAGCACAATACCTGTCAGCCCGAAATATATAATTAATAATATTAGTGTAGGCGATTATATTGAAGTTACAGTAAAACGAAGAAAGAATAATAACCCGAAAAAAGGGATGCTTGTTTTATGTTCGTCTGCTCCTGTTTATGATAGTACTATTTTTACTGAAAGCAGTTCGGTATCCAGTGTAAGTGCAAAATGGGAAATAGTGCGATTAAATACCGAGATCAATTTTCAACCCGCCAACAATACACTTTCCTGCTTTTTCCGGTATTCGGGTGATGAGGTTGTTTTTATTGATGACTTTACTTTCAAACATTTTAAGCTGATGCCGAACCAATCCATCCATCCTTGCGGAAAGATTTCAGAATAATTTCTACTTTTGACCGGAATTTACTGAATTATATAAATGAAAAACTACGCTGACACAGATCATAAAAACAAATGGGCAGACAGGGATGTTGAAAAACACTGGGATAGTGTTGCAGATATTTATATCGAAGAAAACGACAAAGTAAAAAAAGCCCACGAACAACGCTTTACCGAAAGTGTTAAATACATGGAACTGAACGATGATTCGATTGTACTTAATATCACAAGCCGCGACTGTGAGGCAAATGATTTTATTAAATCTATCAATAAAAAAGCAAAGGTTACT
>JADHVR010000122.1 GCA_016783885.1 Bacteroidales bacterium | reverse complement strand
AAATCTATGTAAAAAAAGGAAAGAAAGTAAAAGAAGGTGACAAACTTCTGATACTG
Source organism: Bacteroidales bacterium (assembly GCA_016783885.1). Lineage (GTDB taxonomy): Bacteria > Bacteroidota > Bacteroidia > Bacteroidales > JAADJA01 > JAADJA01. The sequence continues at coordinate 8,583 of JADHVR010000122.1, read as the reverse complement.
GAAGCAATGAAAATGAAAAATGATATTGTTTCACCGGTTAATGGTACTATTAAAAAAATTAATGTAAAGGAAGGAAGCAGGGTAACAAAAAAAGATATTCTGATTGAATTAATATAAGTAACAAACAATGAACACAAAAACTTTCATACTTATAATATTAACCGCTTTTTGGTCTTGCATAATATATTCACAGGAAGACTCCAGTACCGAAAAAGAAAAAGCTCAGCCTGAAATACAGGCTGGTAAGTGCGAGCGAAAAGCATTACAGCAAGGCGATTTCGGTAAACATTTTTTTGAACAATATCAAAACTATGAACCCAATATTAGTATTTTAAATAAACTTAAAAACAGAATTTACAATTATTCAATCACTGTTGTTCTGGGTACATGGTGTCGTGATAGTAAGGAACAGGTTCCCAGGTTTTTTAAAATTCTTGATAACATAAATTATAACACAAATGATGTTAAAATAATATGTATTGACAGAAGCAAAAAAGCAGGAGATACAGATATATCCGATCTCAACATTGAGCGTGTGCCCACATTCATTTTTTATAAAAACAATCTGGAAAAAGGCAGGATAATTGAGACTCCGCAGGAAACACTCGAAAAAGACATCCAAAAAATTATTACTGATTAATATTTTTGATTCATAGTTGAATGGTATGAAAATATTGAACACAATAAAAGAAGCCCGCGGTTATCTTAATGAAATAAGGAGCAAAGGCTTATCAATAGGTTTTGTTCCTACGATGGGCGCTTTGCACGAAGGACATTTGTCGCTAATAAGGGAAGCAAAAAAAGAAAATGATTTTGTTGTTTGCAGCATTTTTGTAAATCCTGTTCAATTCAATAATGAAGCAGACCTCAAGAAATATCCCCGTGAGATAGAATCGGATATAAAAAAATTAAAAAAAGAAAAATGTGATTTGCTGTTTCATCCATCGGCTGAAGAAATGTACCCTGAACCGGATAATACGAAATTTGATTTTGGCGATCCGGATAAAGTGATGGAAGGAAAATTTCGTCCCGGACATTTTAACGGAGTGGCTGTTGTTGTGAAAAAACTTTTTGAAATAATTGAGCCTGCAAGAGCATATTTCGGATTAAAAGACTACCAGCAGCTTGTTATCATTCATAAACTTACAAAAGACTATAATTTGCCTGTTGAGATAGTACCTTGCCCCATTATCAGGGAAGAAAACGGGCTTGCAATGAGTTCACGTAATGAATTTCTTTCCGAATCGGAAAAAAAACAAGCTTCATTAATTTATTTAACATTAAAAAGGGTGAAAATACAGTCGGGGTTTGCAACTATTAGTGAATTAAAAGAATCTGTTTTCAGGCAGTTTAAAAAAAGTAAAACGATGAAGCTGGAGTATTTTGAAATAGTAGATTTATATTCATTAAAACCGTTGAGAACCTGGACCGAAAGTAATAATATAATTGCTTGTATTGCTGTTTATATTGGAAAAGTAAGGTTAATAGATAATATTATTTTATTTTCGTAATTTTGTTGCGGTATATAAATTGAAGTGCTTAAAGCATTTCAAAACCTGACATAGTTTTTCCTGACTATAATAATTTAATTAAGTAATTCTTTGAAAAAGTTACTATTAAATGCTTTAAAAATAATTTTTTTTCTTGGGTTGGGTATTTTTTTTATCTGGCTTTTTATGCACAATCTAACTCCGGAAGAAAAAAAAGATATTTATAAATCTTTTATCGGGGCAAATTACTGGTGGATACTGTTATCAATAATAATTGGCATCTTCAGCCATATAAGCAGATCTATCAGGTGGATCATATTAATGGAACCAATGGGTTATAAGCCACGGCTGAAAAATACTTTTTTTGCTGTCATAATCGGATATTTTGCCAACCTGGCGCTCCCAAGACTTGGAGAAGTAACTCGCTGCGGAATTCTTGCCAAATATGAAAAAATACCATTTCAAAAATCGTTTGGTACCGTGGTAACCGAACGGGGGCTTGATATGTTGAGCCTGCTTACTGCTTTCCTGATAAACTTTTTCGTTAACTTCGATAAATTGAATTTATTCAAAGAAACTTCGATATATAAAAATGCTGTTGAAAAATACAACCAATTGGAAAACCCAAACTACATTTTTTACATTGCATTCCTGATTATTATCCTGTTGTCCTTAATATTCTATAAATTCCGGCATAAAATATCCCACACTAAAATCTATCAAAAAGTCAAAGAAATAGTGCTCGGTTTCTATGAAGGTATAAAATCACTTATTAAAATCAAAAAACCATTTTGGTTTATATTTCATTCTGTTTTTATTTGGCTAATGTACCTGTTAATGACCTGGGTTGTATTTTTTAGTCTTCCGGTAACAAGTCATTTAGGATTAAATGCCGGATTGGCTGTACTCGTTTTCGGTTCCATAGGTATTATCGTTGTTCAGGGCGGTATTGGAATTTATCCATGGATAGTGGCGGAAATACTTGCTATGTTCTATATACCTATTACAAAAGGATATGCCATGGGATGGCTGTTATGGACAGGGCAAACCGTTATGATAATTGCAGCAGGTATATTATCTTTGATTTTTTTACCAATTATTAATAACCAAAAATATGAAAAATCTTGAAATAATAAAAGCCAAAATATTTAACAAAGAATCTCTTAAAAGAGAATTGGCTGTTTGGCGTTTTAAGAATAAAAAAATTGTATTTACAAATGGTTGTTTCGATATCCTTCATCTCGGGCATATTAATTATTTATCAAAAGCAAAGGATTTTGGAGATGTTTTAGTAATCGGGCTGAATACCGATGATTCTGTGAGCCGGATCAAAGACAAACACCGTCCGGTGATTAATGAAAATGCCAGAGCCATGATACTTGCCTCCCTCCATTTTGTGGATGCAATTGTTTTATTTGATGAAGACACACCTTATAATCTTATTAAACAGGTTCAACCGGATATTCTTGTAAAAGGAAGCGATTATAAAACCGGCGACATCGTGGGAGCCGATATTGTGAAGGCTAAAGGAGGTGAAATCATAACAATAGAGTTTCTTGACGGGTATTCAACTACTTCGATAATAAATAAGCTAAAAAAGGGAGAATGAAAATTAATTGACTAAAATGTCCAAAACCAAAACCATATTTTTTTGTCAGAATTGTGGTGCGCAATCTGCTAAATGGATTGGTCACTGCCCTTCTTGCGGTGAATGGAATACTTATGTAGAGGAAATAATCCGCAGAGATACCGGTAAAAACCGTACACCCGTTCCCGGCAAAAAAGGTGATTCCAAGCCTGTTCTTATCCCTGAAGTTGAAGCAGTAGCCGAGATACGAATAGATACACACAATCATGAATTTAACAGGGTTCTTGGTGGAGGGCTTGTACCCGGTTCATTAATATTGGTGGGGGGGGAGCCTGGTATTGGTAAGTCAACATTAGTGCTTCAGGCAGCACTTAATCTGAAAAATCTTAAAGTGCTTTATGTTACAGGCGAAGAAAGCGAGCAACAGATTAAAATGCGTGCCGAAAGGATTGGTATCCAAAATCAGCAGTGTTATGTGCTTACAGAAACGCTTACACAAAATATATTTCAATTTATCGAACAGCTTCAGCCCGAACTTGTAGTTATCGATTCTATTCAGACACTTCATACTGATATTATAGATTCTTCAGCAGGCAGCATCTCACAGATAAGGGAATGTGCGGCAGAGTTTCAGAAATATGCCAAGCAAAGCGAAACCCCCGTCATCCTTATCGGTCATATTACTAAAGATGGCGTTCTTGCCGGTCCGAAAATACTCGAACACATGGTGGATACAGTCCTGCAGTTTGAAGGTGAACGTAATTACGGCTATCGTATATTAAGAGCTGCGAAAAACCGTTTTGGCTCCACCTCAGAGCTTGGAATTTACGAAATGCAAAGCTCGGGGTTAAGGGAGGTATCTAATCCTTCTGAAATCCTTCTTTCACACAGGGAGGAAAGCCTGAGCGGGATTGCCATTGCAGCCATGATGGAAGGTATGCGACCTATGATGATAGAAACACAGGCACTTGTAAGCTCGGCAGCTTACGGCACGCCACAAAGGTCATCAACAGGCTTTGACTCAAGAAGGCTTAATATGCTGCTGGCTGTCCTGGAAAAGAGAAGTGGATTCAGGTTAGGAGTCAAAGATGTATTCCTGAATATTGCCGGCGGTTTAAGAGTGGACGACCCAGCCATCGACTTAGCGGTTGTAAGCGCTATTCTTTCCTCCAACGAAGATATTCCAATCAGCCAGAACATTTGTTTTGCCTCCGAAGTTGGATTGTCCGGTGAAATCCGTTCAGTTAACCGCATTGAACAACGAATTGCCGAAGCTGATAAATTGGGATTTGAACAAATATTTATTTCCAAATACAACCTGAAAGGTGTTGATAAAAGCAAGTTAAATATAGAAATAATTCCTGTTGGGAAGATTGAAGAGGTTTTTGGGAAATTATTCACATAAAAAATTAACGCTATATCGGATTAAGCAAAAAAGGAGGCTATTGTACATATTTCCGATATTCCTGATGTCTGTTAACAAACCACTTTGCTCATAAGCAAGCCGTAACAATTTTCAGGTTATTTATTGATAGTTTTTGATCTTTACCTCCCGCTTGCTATATTTAATTTCATTTTGTACTTGTTTTCCATAAATTTGAAATACCAGTACAATTTATAATCCACATCAATTCCATAGTCTTTATCCGCATCATATTCAATCAGGTAATCATAGGGGGGTTTACCGTAGTTGATATTATTAAACCTGTAGTTCCATTCATTTGTATATAATACATTCCATCTTTGATAATAATCGTGTGAATGAAACCATTTAGGTTTCCGGTTTGTAGCAAACCATGAATCAAATCCCGGCTCAAAGACTACCAGTTCGTATTCAGTGGAATCATTGGCATTTTGTTGTTCTGTTAATTCAACAACGTTACTTTTAAATGAACAACTTATAACTAAGATCAGGGCGAAAAAGAAAAGTAAATTCCGTATCATTTTCATGTGTTTTAAATATAACGAAACAGCTTATCCATTTGTTTTACGGAATGATAAAATCAAAATTATTAATTAATTGTTCAGCCGTATATTTTTCAACCGATACTTTTTTCATATACACATTGTTTATTGGTCTGTCGTTTGTATCTACCGGAATTTGTGAAATATCGAATGCTGCATCCATACCTTGAAAGACAATACCGAAGACTGTATAATTTCCGTCAAGAAAAGACTCTCCGTCAGGATCAACTACGATATAGAATTGAGAACCATTTGATTCTTTATCCGGATTAACATTATCAGGCTGCCTGGCTGCTCCAACAGCGCCATAAACATGATAAATAGTATCAATTATCTCAGCAGTAATCGTATAGCCTGGCCCTCCATAACCCGTTCCTTCAGGGTCGCCGCCCTGGATTACAAAATCATTAACTACGCGATGAAATATTAAACTGTCGTAAAACCCCTGTTCAGTAAGATTAATAAAATTTTCTTTGTGCAGTGGTGTTTCATTATAAAGCCACATCATCAAATCACCAAACTCGGTTTCTATTTTAACAACTTCATATAAAGCCGGAGGTGGTGGATCTTCTGTTTTTTCATCATCATCCTTTTTACACGAAATAATTACTATTGCAATTACAACAAATATAAATAACAGATTTTTAAATATCCTCATAATTTTATTTTTATGTTTTTAAATTTTTCCTTAGCCTCAGCCTTAGCCTTACTTTTCAATTCCTTCTCAAAAATCCCGTTACAAAATTAATCCAATTTTCAGGTTCTCTCCTAATCATCCGGAACATCAGTTTAGTAAAAAACATTGGATAAGTCCTAAATAATCTCAAAATAGCACCAGACTCAACGGGATACCTGGCGTCCATCATATTTCTGATTTTATAAAGTTCTTCTGAACTCAGATGATTGGTCTTTACATTGGAAGCATAATGATTATACTTTGAATAATCCCTAATATTAGTTACCAACCCCTCTTTTATCAGCTCATTGCGAAGTTCTGTTTTCAGATGTGGGGTCAGGATATTAAATAATTGGATATCCACACCAATCTTTATTGCATACCGGAAATTATTCAGCATGGTTTCTCTTGTATCATCAGGATAACCAAAAATAAAACCACCTACAATCAAGATTCCGTATTTTTTCAACTCTTTAACCACCTCAATAGTATCAGAACTTTTCAACTGGTTGCTTTTATGCATAAAAGTCAGTGCATCATCCGAGGCATTTTCTATTCCGAGAAAAATAATTTTAGTTCCTGATCTTGCAACTGCTTCTGCAAGACCGGGGGTTCTTTTAAATCCTTGTACACTTGCCTGAACCGCAAATGTCATATTGAATTTAGCTTTTTTGATTTCATTGCACAACTTCATATACCTTCTGCCATCAAGGGTAATATTGTCATCGGCAATGAATATACTTTCAGCGCCCCAGCGTTTTGAATCTTCAATATCGCTAAGTATCCTGTCAATGCTATATTTCCTGAACGATTTTCCGTACATATTCCTGATACTGCAAAAATTGCAGTCAAACACACAGCCCCGCGAAGTTTCAATAACATCAGAAGGCATTCCCATTATGTGAAATCCTTTTTTATAGATCCTTGCATTTCTGTCGGGGATATTTAACTCTTCAGGTTTAAGAAGAGCCGGGCGGGAATTGTGATAAGATTTACCATCTTTTCTATACGAAATACCTGGCACTTTACTAAAGTCATGTCCATTATTAAGGGCTTTCATCAATTCGTTAAAAGGAACTTCACCTTCTCCGTTTATAAGAAAGTCAAAATAATTCATATCATCATTTTCGATGATGTTTTCGCTATCGGCAGTAACATGATAACCGCCTATAACATTGATGATATTTTCAGAGTGATTTCGGGTGAGCTTAGCCAGTTTCAGAGCCGTTTGGTATTGAAAGCTCATAGCAGTAAACCCAACTACATCAGGTTTGTATTCTTCTAATTCTTTTAAAAGATGTTTTTGTGGATTCCTGTCTTTCACTATCAGATCGGCAATTTTTATTTCGGCAAGCCCCTTGTCAACATTAGCAGCTAATGATGCAAGGTTAAGACTGGGTATTTTTGTCAGGCGGTTAAAGCCCATAACTGTTCTCGGATTGCCAACTAACAGAACTCGCATACTCATAAAATATTAATAATCTATAAATTCAATCGACAATACTCTACTAATTTCACTTTGTTTCATAAAAATCTCAAAAATGATTTAAGTTTGCACTACAAAATTAGTAAAATACTGTGTTATGAAATTCGTGCTTTGGATTATTGTAATAATAATAATTATTATAATGATATATTTTCTTGGTCCTAAGCCTGCGAAGCTTGTTTTATCAGGTAAAATTAAAAAGTCGTTAACTTCTGATCTGACAGAGCTTGAAAACGAAATAAACCAAGCCGAAAGTTCCCGGGCTAATATTAAAGAAGACAACCAGGCAAGGATTGTATGGTATGACTCAACACAGAAAGAGAAAACTCCGTACAGCGTGGTTTACCTGCATGGGTTTTCAGCAAGCTGTGGCGAAGGATATCCGGTGAACCTTGATTTTGCTAAAAGATACGGATGTAACATGTATATGTCGCGATTACACGGACACGGGATTGACACCTCCGATGCGCTACTTGATCTGACACCGGAAAACTATCTTGAGACGGCAAAACATGCTGTGAATATTGGCAGACAGTTGGGAGAAAAGGTTATTCTGATGAGCACCTCAACAGGAGGTACCCTTTCTTTGGCAATTGCGGCTGAAAATCCATGGATTAACGCTTTGATCCTTTACTCACCTAATATTGATGTGGTTGATAAGTCAACAAATATTTTCCTAAAACCATGGGGGCTACAAATAGCAAAGATATTTAAAGGGAAATACAATGAATACAACGACCCGCCTGAAGTTCAGAAATACTGGCAGTCGAAATACCGGCTCGAAGCCGTGCAGGCAATGAAAGGGCTTGTTGATGCCACTATGACGGAAGAGACATTTGAAAAAATAAACCAACCTTTGTTTCTTGGGTATTACTATAAAAATGATCAAAAAAAAGACCCGACCGTTTCAGTTGAACGTATGCTCGAAATGTTCGATTGGGTTTCTACTCCTGAATCGAAAAAATGGAAGGTGGCATTTCCTAATGCCGGATGTCATCCTATAGCTTCTGGTATTTACAACAGGGATGTAAAATCAGTTGAGGAAAAAACATACAAATTTGCAGAAAAGGTGTTAAATATGAAACCGGTTTCCGAATTATAAAGCTTATCAGGCTGAACTAAATGCAAAATAAATAATATTTGATCCTGCTAATTTTAGCAGGATCAAATATTTGGGTTTTATTTTTTACCTTTTTTAGCACCACATTTTGTGTTTCTGCAAGGAGAAGGATCATTACATTTCTTGACTTTGACACGATTTTATAATTGAAGTCCTGTATCCCTTGATATCATTGATTTGATTTTTCATTTTGGTAAAAATGTAGAGCGAATACAGGCTTGTGTACTAACATTTCCCCCTGTATCTTTGCCCTCGTAT